>CAIJTL010001556.1 GCA_903823545.1 uncultured Planctomycetaceae bacterium | reverse complement strand
TGCCGATGCCGCCGATGATCGTGTCGCTGTCGGTGCCGCCGTTGAGTTGATCATCGCCGTCGTCGCCCAGGAGCGCGTCGTTGCCCGCGTTGCCGTTGATGACGTCGTTACCTTTGCCACCTTTGAGCGTGTCTTGGCCGTCGCCGCCGTTGAGCGTTTCGTGGCCGGCACCGCCGAGGGCCGAATCGTTATCAGCACCGCCGTTGAACGTGATGCCGAACGTGGCGACGGTGATCTTGCTGGCGTCGAGCTTGTCATCACCCGCGTTGCCGTTGACGACGATCTGACCGGTGAATTTGCGAGTGGCCGGACTCCCTGCGGAGTTCAGCGAGGCATCAAGCACGACAGTGTCTTTCGCAGACCCGCCGTTGATTGTCAGCGACGCGACATCTTCGAGCGGTGTCGGCGTGATGAGGTCCGTTGTGCCTCGTCGAGCGACCAAGTTATTGCCGACTCGCAAAACGGTCACCGTGTTGTCGGCATTGAGTGCCGCGATATTCAGACTGAGCGATTGGTTCTGAACGTTGATCGTGATTGGTCCGGTCTGATTGGGGGCCGAGCCAGCGGCACCGACGGAGTCGGTCGCTTTGATCGTGAGGACATACTTCGACAACGTTTCAAAGTCGATCTTGGTGCGATCGTTGACTCGAATGATCCCCGCGCGGTCGATCTTGAACGCGGTGCCGGTGTTGCCGGAGGTGATTGCAAAAGCCGTAATCGCGTTCCCTTCTGGATCGACCGCCGTCACCGTTCCGATGATATCGTTGTTAGCAGCCAGTTCCGGAACGCTCAGCGTGGCCGCGGTCACTCGCGGCGCGTCGTTCACGGCGGTCACGGTGAAGACGAATGTGTCGGTGGCGGTCGCTCCGTTAGAGTCAGTCGCAATGACGGTGATCGTCGTGGTTCCGAATTTGTCCGGCAGCGGAATTAACTGAATCGTTCTCGCTCCGGCGCTGCCACCAAACAGGATGTTTGCTGGAAGATTGGGAACTAGCGCCGTGTTCGACGAAGTCGCGGTAACGGTGATCGCGTTGAGTGAGACCAGCTTGCCCTCAATGTCATCGACGGTCAACTTGATCGCGGCGGTCGGCTTGTCTTCGGCGACGGTGACGTCTGCGATGTTGGTGATGGTCGGCAAGTCGTTGATCGAGTTGACCGTGACGTTGATCGTTTGCGTCAGCGTATTCAAGTTCGGGGCGGTGCTGCTGCCGTTGTCAGTCACCGTGAATCTCAGCTCGCCGGTGCCGAGGAGATTGGCGAGTGTCTTGTAAGTCAGGCCTTGCAGTTCCGTGGCCGTAACGGTGCCGTTGATGGCGACTGCTGTCGTCCCGTTTGCTTTGAAGAGTTTTAGAAATGTCGGGATGGCCGTGACTTTATAGGTCAAAGTTTGAGCTGTCTCTTCGGTCGCGTTGGCAGGTCCAGGTATGTAGGTCACACCGGCTAGGCCGAGCGGGATTGCCGTTGTGTTGGCACTGTCCTCGTTGACGTTGATGGTCGGCAGAGTTCCGGTCGAACGAACGGGGGCGTCGTTGAGCGGATTGATCGTGATGGTGAAAGTCGCGGTTGAGCTGGAATCGGAGCCGCCTCCCCCAGTGCCTCCGTCGTCTTTCAAAACGACGCTGACGGTCACGACTCCGTTGGCGTTCGGGGCAGACGTGTAGGTCAGCACGCCGCTGGGTGTGATCGTGGGAGGGGCGCTGAAGAGCGCGTTGTTGTTGCTCGTGACGACGAAGCTGACGGACTGCCCGACGTCTCCCGAACCGGCACTGATCGCGGTGGCCCATGTATTCACGGTTTGAGGTCCGGCATCCTCGTTGACGGTGAGGTTCGCTCCTTTGGTGAAGCTCGGAGCTTTGTTTAAGCCAGTGAGTTGAATCGTGAAGGTCTGAGTGGCGCTGAGGTTTATGCCGCCGTTCGCCGTTCCGCCGTTGTCATGAAGTTTGACGGTGACCGTGATCGAGCCGGTCGATGTCGCGCCAACTTTTGGCTGAAACGTCAACGTGCCGTTCGCAGCGATCGCTGGAGGGGCATCAAACAGACCTTCATCGGTAGGTGAAACAGTGACCTGGAAATCGACAGCTTGTCCAGATTCGTGAGCCGGTCCAGCGATAATGTTGCTGGCCCAGCCGTTGAGGGACCGCGCGACGCCGTCTCCCGCCGTGGTGATATTCGCTCCCTTCGTGAAACTCGGGGCAGCGTTGATGAAGCCGACGGTGAACCGAAATGTGTCGCTGGTCGATACGTTGCTGGCATCTGTCGCCGTCACGGTGACGTCGAAGTTTCCGATGTCGCTCGCGGTTGGCGTTCCGGAGAACGTTCGCGTGGCGGGAGTAAACGTCAGCCAATTCGGGAGCGATGATCCATCCGACTTCTTTGCCGAATATGTCAGCGAATCACCCGCATCGACATCAGCAAACGTGTTGCTGGCAAAGGTCAGCGAGAAGAGGACACCGATCAGTCCGGTCTGATCGGCAATTGGATTCACGACGGTCGGCGATTCGTTCGCGTTGGTGACAGTGACGTTAATGGCTTGAGTCGTCGTACCGCCGCTGCCGTCGTTGGCTCGAACTTGCACGACGTAGACGTTGTCGGAGTTCGAGTCAGTCGGACTTTCAAAGTTCGGAGCCGAGACGAATGTCAGCACGCCGCCGCTGGTGATATTGAACTTGTTTTGATCGGTACCGCCGATGATTGAAAACGTGATGTTTTGAGTCGGGCGATCTGCGTCTGTGGCCGTTACCGTGAGCACGGCGCTGGAGTTCTCTGAGACGTTTATCGCTGCCGTTGAGGTGAAAACGGGATTGCTTTCGTTAACCGGCGTAACGGTGACATTGATCGTCTGGTTCGTCACGCCGCCGTTGCCATCACTGGCCTGGACTTGCACGACATAAATGTTGTCTAGGTTCGAATCAGCGGGACTCTCTAAATCCGGAGCACTCGCAAACGTCAGTGCGCCACCGCTGGTGATGTTGAATTTGTTCTGATCTGCGCCACCAACGATTGAAAACGTGACGGTCTGACCTGGTAAGTCTGCGTCCGTAGCCGTCACGGTGAGCACGGCAGTCGTGTTTTCAGCAACGCTTGGTGTGCTCGCGGAAGTGAAGACCGGATTGTTGTCGTTGACTCCGGTCACCGTGACTGTGATGGTCTGATTGGCGGTGCCGCCGTTGCCGTCATTGGCTCGAATCTGCACAACATAGACGTTGTCAGTGTTGGCATCAGTGGGATTTTCAAAGTTCGGAGCAGCGGCAAACGTCAGCACACCGCCGCTCGTAATGTTGAACTTGGACTGATCCGCGCCCCCGACGATTGAAAATGTGACGGTCTGCGTTGGAACATCTTCATCTGTTGCAGTTGCCGTGAGTACTGTCGTGGAATTCTCGGCGATGTTTGCGGTGGTATCGGACGTGATGACCGGAAACAGATTCTGTGACGTTCCCTGTTCAAGTCGCAGAATGCCGCCTGCTTGTGTGAGTTCGAGATAGTTGATTCCGTCAACAACGACCACTCCATTCGCGGACCATCCTGAGTTGATGCTGATCGAGTCGCTGTTGTCACCTCGCACTACCAAAGTTCCGCCAAACATCAGCACTTCAACGAGAGTCAATTGCACCGAGTTCGCACCGAGGCCGCGCACGTCGATCGTTTCGACGCTGCTGAATTGTCCGGCGGTAAGCTGCCGCAGATCGAAAGATTGCCCAGAGCTATTGGGCGACAACGTGTCGCTGCCAGTTCCACCATTAAATTGAATGACACCGGATGTCAGTAGACTGGCCGCCGTGGGGTCAATCAGCAAAGTGTCCGCATCGCTCGAACCGTTGATTACGAGTGTCGAAACCGAACTCGGAACCGCCAATGCTGCGGAATGGCCATTGATCAAGACTTCGATCAACCCGTTATTCATTCGGACTAGAAATGCATCAGCCTGGGAATCGTTCGCTGCGTGATGCGCGGGATCGTTGTCCGCTGACAGAGTCAGTGTGGTTGCCGCGTTGACGATTTCGATGGGGACGACTTGGTAATCGACGGTAGATGATCGCGACGAAGCCGATGACCCAGTCGGAGCCCCCGCTTGGAACGCGGTTGCCACGGTGATCTTTTCGGTCCCGACGAAATTCGTAAACGGAGTCACGGTGGTGGAACCCGTGTCGAAATTAACGGCGTAGGAAAGCTTCGAGGCATTCGCGGTGTACGGCACCAAAAAAGTGTTCGCGGAAAGCGTTGCTTGGCTCAGGAACTTATTCGCGGCACCTCCTGGATTCGGGTCAGCATCTTGAACCGACAACGGAAATGTGATCGGCGTGTTCTTCAACGTTCGGATGGCCGGGACGTCATTTAGAAACGGGTTCGCCACGATGGTGTCGGCGGTCACAGTGACGCGGAAAGTTTGCTCAAAGAAGTTGCCGTCGGCGTCGGTCACTCGCACGGTCACATCGGCGGCACCGGTCGCTCCTTCCGGGGCCTTCAACATCAACACGGAGTTCTCGTTGTCTTGGACGACATCGACGGAAGTCATCGTGACATTCGTATTTGGTCGCCCGCTCGCATTCACTGCGACGTTACTGATCGCATCACGTACCGATTCCCCTTCGACCAGTACTCCGAAGATCGAATGTTGGAAATCGAGATGTCGTTGTGGTCCTTCAGTGATAAAGAACTGCGAGTCGTTCGTGTCGTCGGTCGTCTTGGCCATCGACAGCAGTCCGGTGCGATTATGTTGCAGATCGACGTTGAACTGATCATCGAATTGTCCCAGCGTCGAACCGCCCGAACCGGTTCCCGTTGGATCGCCCCCTTGAATCACAAAGTTGTTGAGCACTCGGTGAAAGATGATGCCGTCGAAAAAATTATTGTTGGCGAGCTGCTTGATGTGCTCGGTGACTCGTGGCGTGAGATCATCGAACGTGTCAAACAACATGTCGCCGAAGTTGGCGACTGAGATTTTCAAGGCACCGTTTCGAGGCCGAAAGGTCGCCGTTAAACCAGCGGTGTCGTTGGAAATTGTCGCCGTGTAAGTCAACGTACCGCCGTCTAAGTCCGTGCCATCAACCGGCACCATCAACGGCGAACCACTCAAAAGTGCCTGCGTTGGAATCGTTACAAACGTTGGCGAATTGCCCGTCAAAACGAGGCGTGACTCCAGTCGTTCAATCGCGTTAAGTCTTTGCCACTTCGAGCGACCCGTTCGCGTGTTTGTCTTCTTGGAAAGTGTTTTCAAAACCCACGATGACCACTTCATTTTCATTCCGACTTCTTCCTTCAGCCCAGCCCTTGAAGCAGCACGACGATAAGAGCTACTTGGAATTG
>CAIJTL010001555.1 GCA_903823545.1 uncultured Planctomycetaceae bacterium | reverse complement strand
GCGAGGAAGCTCGCCAGTCCGAATTGAACGTGACCTTACAACACGACAATCCCCCGCTTGCCAAGGACTTTACCCAGTGGGTGAAGGTGCGGGGTTTGCTGGCGGAATCATCAGTGCTGCGGTCGATGGACTACTGACCGCGAAACAGATCGTGAATCAGTTTGCTCGACTGTGCTGAGGCAACCAGCACGCGGGCACCTTCATACCGGCATGACGATCACGCATAGAGTGATCGTCACATCGGTGAGTTCACACTCCGCTACTTGATCGTGAATGACTGCTTGAACTTCGGAATGATCGGATCTTCGTTGCACTCATCGTGCAGCAATTCAGCGACGGCACTCGCAGAGGCTGGTTCACCATGGACGATGAAGGCTTGTCCGATGCCGCCGTGTTTGGACAAATGGCCGAACCACCATTTGAAGTCCTCCGCGTCCGCGTGAGCCGAAAGGCCGTTGAGCACTTCGACGTGTGCTCGCATATCAAGCTCGCGATCAAAGATCCGAACTTTCGGCTGTCGTTCTTGAAGACGACGGCCGAGCGTGTATTCGGCTTGATAGCCAATCAGCACAATCGTGTTTCGCTCACTACCGATTGCGTGCCGTAGGTGATGGACAACTCGACCGCTTTCACACATACCACTTGCGGAGATCACAACGAACGGGCCTTTACGATCATTGAGTTCTCGGCTCTCTTGAGGGCTGGCGATGTATGTCAGCCCGCGGAACCCAAACGGATCGGCGTCATCAACCCGCTGCCCCTGAACCTCGGAGTCCATTTCATCCTGATAGTGTCGATAAACTTGGGTCAGTTTGCGTGACAGCGGACTGTCGACAAACACCGGGATATGCGGTAGGCGACCTTCGTTGGAAAGTTGATTTAAGAAGTAAACAACGTTTTGAGTGCGACCAAGGCTGAACGCCGGGATGATCACTTTGCCTTCGACAGCGATTGCCTCTTTGATGATCCGGAGCAACTCCGCCTTTTGATTTTCTGCCGGTGGATGCACGCGGTTGCCGTAGGTTGATTCCGTGATGAGCACGTCGCAGCCGTTATCAATCAGTGCGGGATCTCGCAGCAGCGGAAGGCCGCGACGTCCGAGGTCACCCGTGAAGATGACTCGCTTCATTTCATTGCGATCGGTGACTTCAAGTTCGGTAATCGCTGAACCCAAGATATGCCCAGATTCGTGAAACCTCAGACGAACGTCTTTTGCGAGTTCGTGCCATTGGCCGTACGGAATCGGCTCCATTCGTTTGACGACATCGCGAACGTCTTTGTCATCGTACAACGGCTCAACCGGAGGATGCCCGTGTTGCAATCGTCCATGCAGATACTTCGCGTCTTCTGCCGCGATGTGGGCACTGTCTTGCAACATGATCTCCGCGACATCCGCCGTCGCGGCCGTGCAGAAGATCGGGCCACGAAAGCCCGCTTTGTACAAACCCGGCAAGTTTCCGCAGTGATCAATGTGAGCGTGCGAAAGAATGACGGCATCTAAGTTTTGTGGATCGCAGTGAAATCGCTCGTTCTTCGCGCGAGCTTCCGCACGATGCCCTTGAAAAAAGCCGCAGTCAAATAGAATTCGTCGCTTGTCGGTTTCCAACAAATGCTGGCTGCCAGTGACTTCGCCTGCGGCACCGAAGAACGTCAATTGCATGATGAGGCTTTCATTCCAGGATTTTCTTGGTTTCACTTCGTTTCAGACGATGAGCATTTTGACGGAGTTTTCCACGAACTCATAGAATCGAGTGGCATTTCTTGTTGGAATTGGACGATGTCAGAAAAGCGAAGGTTGCGTTGTCTCGAAGGCAACATCATCTTTCGGCGAGTGTCAGTTGAATCGGTTCTCTTTGTCTGTTGGTTATTCCAGCGACTGAGAACACGAAGCCCGACCGGACTCCGTGCTGCTCCCAGCCGCTGAGTGAAGGAGGCCCATGATGGCTCCGCTGCTCACAGGGGAAGATGTTCTCCGGCGCTTGTTCGCTGGAGTGACAGAACAAACTTTCGAGGTCGAACTCGGCATCGCCGAGCAACCGCTGATCGAGTACCTCGTCAATATGCTGCTGAGATTTCTCCGGCAAGAGGCGATCTACCGAGTGCGAGATACAACGGGACATCGGCTGACTCAGGTCGTCGATATGGTTGCTGAAGCAGAGCATCGCGAACCGCGCCCGCGACGCGAGATTCACCGACACATCGGTGATTTCACGCTCTTCTTCAGCGGTCTGTATCCGGAGCATCTTCCGAAGTTGCAGGCTCCTGATCGCAAGGACTACCTCGTCGATTACTGCGGGCAAGGCAAACGCTCATATTCGATCGCAGCAAGTTACGTCGACGATGAAGAGTCGAAAGAGGAAGCGAGAGTGCTGAAGTTGCTCAGTGAAGAATTTGAACTCTGTTCGGAAGGACTGCACCGCGTGCGACGCGAGTTGAATGCGCTGCCGTTGTTAATGAACAAGTCAGCCTAACCTTAGGCTCGTGGGGCGATTTTCTAGGCATGACCGAAATGCGCAAGGCGAATCCTACTGTGCACTCGACACATCCGGTCGGAGCTTCTTGGCGTCACGCAAATATACGTGGACCATCTCTGCCTGTTTCTTGTCGGTGTTGACGTGAAGCAAGACACGGATGCAACGCGGAAGACTATCCGGAACAGGAATCTCCGACGCGCACAGCAGTGGCACCGAACTCATTCCCATTGTTCGAGCGGCCTCTGCTGGAAAGGCTGACGTGAGATCGCGGGTGGTTGTAAAGACCGCTGATGCAATCTCGTCAAACTGCTGCTCAAAGCCATTCACGCGGAGCAACTCCACGAGCAGTTCGCGCGTCGCGGCTAAGACCTCAGACTTTTCGTCGACTGCCACGCTAGTGGCCCCTCGAATCCCTCGCACTGCCATCGGATCAACTCGCTCTTCAAAAACGGAACCGGCCAACAACGCAACGTGAGCCATCAACTCCATGTCCAAGGCGCCAAGCGGCTCACTCTGCCCACTCGCCGAGAAAATAATCAATCGATCGGAGGCATGATGGCGGAATCGGCGATTGGAAACAACGATCGGTCGAGCTTACTCACGGCTGGCGAATTCGCCTTGATGGAAGTGTAGCGCACAATACGAAAGAATTTCAGGGAGTCAGGTGAGTCAAGAACGTCTTGCCGTTTTTGGTTCGGAGGATTGAGAAGGATTTGCAGTGAAGGTTTCGCCCGCCGGGGGCTTGCTGGAGTTTCTCCAGCGGGTCCCTGATCCTCGCGGGCGATACGGAAAGCGTCATCCCGCTACGGAAAGCGTCATCCGTTCTTCGCCACGCTGGCGGCCGTGGTTTGTGCCACGTTGTGTGGGTTCCGTGGGATTCGTCCAGGCTTGCATTGGCTCGAACTGCACGGTGTTGAGATGTGGCATTTGCTGGTTTTTTTCGCAAGCCGCCGGTGCGGCAGACGTTTGCGAACGTGCTGGCCGAGGTTGATCCCGAATGATTGGAGCAAGCGCTCCGCGAGTTGAACGAGCAGTTGGACTTGCCGGATTGTTTCGACGACGCAGCCGGGACGACGGTAAAACCTTGCGCGGGACTCGCGGTGGCGAGCGGCGGGCCGAACAATGACTGATTCACATTCAGCACACGCTCGCGAAAGTGCTCTCCAGCACCACCATCCCGCGCGACACCAACCGATCCAAGACAGCCTACGATCTGGTGCGGCGGCTCGTCTTGAAGGGGAAGCGGATCGTCGCCGACGCGGCCTACTGCCAACGCGACATCTGCGAAACGATCGTCGAGAAAAAGGCGGACTACCTCGTGACGGTCAAACAGAACCAACTGCAACTGCTGCGAGACATCGAACAAGCCTTCGTGATTTCACGAAGGCGGCAAGACCGGTTTGTTGCGCCGAGGGATTTGGTTCGTAATTCCATCGTCATTGCACAATTCGAAGTCACAGACAATCAGCCCTCGGCGGCCCTCCCCAACTGCTCGCTCGAACAAGACCTCACGCTGCAAACGAACGTGATGAGCTACGGCGGCAGCAACACCGTCATCAGCTTGCCGACGTCACCAACACAAACGCCAAGTCCCACCACGCCGCAGGCACCAGCAACTCCAATCGAACCACCGAAATCAGAGGCTCCCCAATCGGCCCCACGCCACCAAGCTCAAGCGACCACCCGAACTTCGACAAGATGCCCCCCAACGAACGCCTCAATTACCACCAAGATTGCCTCAAGCAATTGTTCGGCGGATGACGTCCAGCATCCGGTCACAGCCACGAGTTATCCGGATCACAGAAAAGAGCTGCGCGTTATCTAAATCGGCTCGTCACG
>CAIJTL010001554.1 GCA_903823545.1 uncultured Planctomycetaceae bacterium | reverse complement strand
GGCGGCAGCCCGAGCAGATCGAATTTCAGCCGCCGAATCAGCACCGCTCGGGTCGCCATCGGTGACGAAGCGAGTTGGGGGTCTGGGTGAGCAGCAAGCAGGAAGTGATCGATGCGAGTCCGAGGCTCTTCGGTTCGTAGTTCCGCCTTCAGGCGGCCCTCGTCCGAACCGCCTAAAGGCGGAACTACGAACTTCTGCGACAGCGGCTGAAACGCCCAATGCTTCTTTCCCTCAGCAATATCAATCTGCCGCCGCGCCACCTTCGCGTTACTGTCTACCGGAAACGGCATTCCGCGACGCACCCATTCGGTGAGCACAGCAATTTCCGCTTCCGGTAGCTTCCCCGCCGGAGGCATCTGCACGTTTTCATTGCCATACCGAATCGCCTGGATAATCAGACTCTTCTCGACGTCATCAACGACCGCCGCCGGCCCACTGTCTCCCCCCGCCAAAATCGCCTCGCGACTGTCGAGCAGCAACCCACCTTTCAACTTCTCTGCCTTGGCGGAATGGCACTCAAAGCAGCGTTGCACGAGGATCGGTCGAACTCGCTTCTCGAAGAAGTCGAGGTCGGCGGCAGTGGCGACAGGCTCGTCCGCACAAAGCGTTGAACCGAGCAACCCTAAGAAGACCGACACCACGGCAATCATGCGGAAAAAAAAGTCACACCGCATCGCAACACACTCCAGCCTTTATGAGCGACCAATCGTAAACTGACATGGGAAATCACTCTCCATTCCAAGCGTGCCAGTAGTTCGTACTGAAACGGAAGTCCGCCTTTCCGGTCTCAACATCAAACGCTTCAACGTAGTTTCCAAAATTTCCCGCTCCCCAAATAACAATCTCATTTGAGCGATGCTTGGAACTCTGAAGCTCAAGACGTGTCGCCCAGCCACCAGAAGCACCTCCTTCCATCTTACCCAACGCCCACATTTCAGAAGTCCAAAGAACTTTGTTTGATTTGACATCCAGACAAATCAGAGGTCCGGGATCTCCAAAATCAGAAAAAAAGGCAACAAAAGCTCGCCCCTCAATGAAGTAGATTTTGCATTGATCGAGCCCGTCTTTGTCATCCAGTTGTGTGAGCAACTTACCGGGGATAATGATCGATGAGTTGTCGCTGGCCAGCTTAATTCCGTCATCCACTTTTTCGGCGGTAATACTGCTTTCGATCCTAAATTCCCAAGGGGAACAACTCTTTGGAAGCGATTCAAATTCTTCGCCTTCCCAATCGCTCAACAGCCGCAAGTCAGGAAAACTGGACTCGGATTGCCACCACTCTGGAATCGTCGACCCCGTCCGACCTTCCAAGAATCCGAAGAATCGCTGAGCATCATTCGGCGTTAAGAACCATCCTCGTTCGCTGCTCTTTGACCAATTCGGAGTGGCAACAATTTTTTGATGCCAAGCGGCTTGAAGCGCGATGCTGATGTTTGTGTCTGTCTTCAGAATGCTCAGCCAAGATGTGTCTTGTGGTGCAACGCTCTTAAAGAACTTCTCGAAAGCCTGCCCAGCTTTCTGAGGAGAATCCGCTTCAATCACGGCCTGACGAAGTTCCAATTGCTTCGCGTTCGGTTCATACGGGCCAAACTGGCCGAGCACCAAGACGGCAGCCACGCTGGCAACACTGAGTCCAAAGCGCATCATGGCGAGTTCTCCTTCGCGACCCTAAGAAAAAACTTCCGAGGTTTCGGAAACCTCGGAAGTTTCGTTGCAACAAACTCTGGATCAATTACGCCTTCAACAGCTCCATTGCCTCATCGCAGCCGGCAGCGGGGTTGCCGAATTCGCTGGCGGTGACGCGAGCGAGTGCGGTGAGTTGTCGCCAGCGGAATGGTTGCCGGGTGTTGGCGAATTCTTCGGCGGCGGTACGGTAATACTTTTCGGCATGTAGGGCACCGTCTTCGCTGATCGCGTACTTCAGCAGCAGATCGAGCACCGGGCGGGGTGACTGCTTCAGTTCGCCGCAGAGATGAATGAGCGCCGCCGCGCGGGCTTGATCGTTCCCTCGAATGGCCGAGTCTGCTTCTTGCAGCAAGACATTTGGATCACGCGACGTGATTTTTTCGAGATCCTCGGTGTGTGGTCGCGGTTGCCAGGCGAGGAAGTCGCCGCCGCGATTGATGCGGTCATACGCCACTTGGAACGCACCGAGAATCGTGCAGGCAAATTGATTGCGAGCGTTGCTGAACTTGACCATGTTCCGCCACGCATTGGCCGAGTCGCTCGCGTGAACGCCGATCGAATCGCCATGCACGCTGCCGACCGGTTTGCCCGCACTGATCTCGCCGGGACGACGTCCCGAATCGCGGAGTACCAATTGATTGGCCGCCAGCGAGATCGCTTCGCAGATCGCATCGGGAGCAATCTCGTCCGCCAGCGCGGCACCGGCGGCGTCAGCCGCTTGATCGGGAGTCGCTTTGAAAAGCGTTTGGCTAAACGCTTCAACCCACGCATCGTCTGGAACTTGAGTGCCAGGAGTTAGACCGGCGAGCTTGTGTTGATCAAAGACTTTCGGAAGCAACGAGCGAGGTCGATCGAATTCAGCACTGCGGTTGTCGCGTTGCTCGCTCTTCACGCAGTAACGGACCGACTGCCGCAGCATCGTCAGGGCTTGATCGGAGCCGACCAAATCGAGCAACGCATACGCTCGATACGGCAACACGACGCGATGCACTTCGGTGTTGTCCTGCACGGCATACAGGACTGAGTTGAATGCCTCTTCGGGCGTTGTCGCAACCGCCGCGAAAGTCTGTTCGGCGATGTTGACGTTCTTTCCATGAACGGCGTTTCGCACTGCATCACCCGGTTCAGTTCCGGTCGGCAGGCTGCCAGCAGTAATAGGATGCAGCACCTCTTTCGCTCGGCCGCCAAATTCATGGATGCGGTTCGTGTTGCGATAGAGCACTTTAAGAACGGGCAATGCTTGTTGTTCTTTGGGGAGTTCCATCGCCATTTGATAGGCGGGCATCATCGCCATCATCGTGTGGAAGCCAATGTAGTCTTCGCCACCAAACGTTCGCGCGTTCGCGAGTGCCGCTGCGGCGACAAGCTGTTTCAGCTCAGTTCCGGTTCGCAGTTTTTCGACGAGCGTCGGCAAGAGCTTGTTGACCTGTGTTTCTTGCATGAGGCAAACGAGTGATTCGTGGCTGCCAAACGTCAGCGCATTCGCCTCCGCTCCCTCAACGACTGTGGCGGGCGACAACCCCAGATCAACCGCCGTGCTCAAGCCGACTCCGGCGACCAACATGCCTCGACCAACATCCGCTAAGAACTCACGACGGGAGCGACGCATGATGACTTCCTCAACCACAAAAACAGGAATGAGGCTCGCACAGCGCGGGCGATGAGGGGCGGAGCATATCGTAGTTTTGCCAAGATAGGCAGGACTTTTGTGGAAAATAGAGAGCTTGGCGAAGCCTCGGGGTCGGGGCTGTCCGGATTCCTATAGACCGGTTTTGCTCGGCAGTCGTATAAACCCGCCCCCTTGCGGCGGCAGACTTTGCCGCTGATGTGAACTGGGGATGTCCTGTCGAATCGTTCGTTTCTATCCCACCGTCGTTTTGCCCATCGGGAGCCCCCGTGTCGGGCCAACGTTTTCGCTTCCAACTGCGCTGGTTCGCTGTGTGGTTCGCACTCGGTTTGTGCGTGCTTGCGTTCGCGGTGCGCACACAACTGAGTGCTGACAACATTGAGTCGGAAACGAGTGTTGTTGCTCCGATTTCGGTCTCGGCAGACTACGCTTCTGAAGGAAAATCAGAGGATGGACAGCGAGTCTTGATCTTGCGCGGCCACTGTCGCATTCAACAAGCGTCGACCATCGCGACCGCTCAAAAAGCGGTCATCTTCCAAACGAGTGCCTCCAATAAAGAGTCGCTCGCGCTGTATCTCGAAGATAACGTGCATGTCGAACAGGTCGGACAATCAGATCAACAACCGAATGCGTTTCTGCAATTGAATGCGCCGCCAAACGGAGTCGCTTCACAGTTTCGCTTTCGGTCGACCAACGAAAACGTCGAGCAAGATGCGTTGTATCCGCGTGCGGTCACTCGCCGCCGAACCGCTCAGCGATCCACGCTGACTCAGACGCAATTCGTCGTTCCTTCGCAAGAACAGCCGACACTGAGTCTGCCCACTTCTCCAGCGAGCGATTCGTTGCGACGTGTCCGCATCTCGCCACGTAATTCCACATCGTTTCAACTCGACAGCAAGCTATCGGACAAGACGGTTCCGGCGGAGCAAGTCACCACAATCACCGGCGGCGTCAACGTCGTCATTGAGGGGATTAAGCAATTCGACGTCATCGATCTGTCGGCTGACAATGTCGTGATTTGGACCGAAGGGAGCGAGAACGGCCAATTCAATTTTGACTCCGTACAGACGCAAGACACGCCGTATCAAGTTTACCTCGAAGGGAACATCGTCGTTCGTCAGGGCTACAACGTGTTGAAGGCAGAGCGAGCCTACTACGACGCTCGTGAGGATCGCGGCCTGATGCTAGACGCCGACTTGGCCGTGAAGGCACCGGAGCTGCAAGGTGCTCAATTGCGTGTGAAGGCCGAACGCTTGCGACAGAACTCGCGGAATGAATTCCACGCCTCGAACGCCTGGGCCACAACCAGCCAGTTCGGCAAACCTGGATATCGCATTCAGGCGAGCGACATCTTCGTGGAACCCTATTACGCCGAATCGCTGCAACTCCCGCGAGTCGGCGAGCCATTCAGTGCGAACAGTTTCGATCCAAGTTCGACACCGCCGAAGTATCGCGAAGTTCCTTACGTCACGAGTCTCAACAACACGTTCATTCTGGATGAGTACCCGCTGTTCTATCTGCCGTATGTCGCCGCGCCGGCTGATGCCACCAAGATTCCGTTACGTAGTTTGACCTTTCAAAGTGACCGCGTCTTCGGGCAACAAGTCCGCTCGACATGGGACATTCTGCAAATCTTCGGGATCAGCGAGCCTGAAGGGACAACGCTCAACTTCAATGCGGACTATCTCTCGAAGCGCGGGCCGGGCCTCGGACTCGACGGCAAGTATCTGACGAACGATTTCCTCGGCATTCCCGGAACGGCATTTGGCGACGGCCTGGGCTATTACATCTACGACGGTGGTGCGGACAACCTAGGCTTGGATCGTCGGCAATTAGACCCGCTGGAAAACAACCGCGGAAGGTTCAATTGGCGTCATCAGCAAACGGGACCATTCGGGTTCAAATTCATTGGCGAAGCAGGACTACTTTCCGATCGCAACTTCTTGGAGCAGTTCTATGAAAGCGAATTTGATACGGGCAAAGACGTCGAATCGCTCGTGAACCTAACGCAAACTCAAGACAACTGGCAGTGGGGCTTGTTGGCTCGCACGACGCCGATGGAATTTGAGAACAACACCGCGTGGCTGCCGCGCGGCGACTTCACGTTCCTCGGCGAACCACTGCTGGGAGGCTGGCTCTCGTGGTCGAGCCACTCGATGGCGGGTTACGCGCAACTCAACCAAGCCGACACACCGAACATTGCTGGCGATCTTTTTTCTCCCCTCCCCTACTACGCCGATTTGACCGGCGGCGTGGCCATGACGCGGCATGAGTTGGCGGCACCGCTCGATTTCGGTGCATTCAACTTAGTCCCGTACGCGTGGGGCGAAGTGGCCGGCTGGTCAAACGACTTCACGCACGACAGTCTCAGCCGAGTTGTTGGGAGCGCGGGTGTGCGTGGCAGCATGATGATGTCGAAATCGAATCCGGAGATTCAAAGTAGCATCTTCAACCTCAACGGCCTGACTCACAAAATGGTGTTCGACTTCGATTGGTCGATCACCGAAACGAACCGCGACATCAGCCTCATTCCGCAATGGAATGAGTTCGATGACAACGCTCAAGAACGCTTTCGCGAACGCTTGCTGGTCAACACGTTCGGCGGAACGCTCCCACCGCAATTTGATCCTCGCAACTTTGCGATCCGCTCCGGTGCCGGCAGCAGCGTGACCGCGCCGTATCACGAACTGGTCAACGACATGCACGTCGTGCGATTCGGTTGGCGCCATCGGCTGCAAACAAAGGTTGGGCCGCCGGAACGATTGCGGACAAAAGATTGGATGACGCTCGATTTGGACGCATCTTTGTTTCCAGATTCGAGCCGAGACAACTTCGGCAAATCGTTTGGTTTGCTCGGTGCTCGTTACGCATGGCACGTTGGCGATCGAACATCAATTCTGTCGAACGCCTACTACGACTTATTCGGTGGTGCGATGCAGTTGTGGAACGTTGGTGTCTTGAATCAGCGCAGCGAACGAGGGAGTTTGTACGCGGGAGTTCGCCAAGTGAAAGGTCAGGGCTTCAAAAGTGAGATCCTGACTGCGAGTGCTAGTTATGCGATGAGTGAGAAGTGGATCTCGACTGTTGGTACGGCCTACGACTTGGCCGAAGGTCGAAACCGTGGCCAGTCGCTGACGTTGACTCGTGTCGGTGCCGACTTCTTGATCCACTTCGGGACGAACATTGATCCCAGCAAGAACAACTTTGGAGTCGGCATCTCGGTTGAACCTCGCTTCGGCGGCAAAAGTTCCGGTGGCGCTCAGTCGACCCAACTCAGCAACCTGTTGGGCATCCAACAACGGTAACCGCCCGACATTGATAGATAACGGCTCGCTGGTTGCCTTTGTGCGTTCTGTGCGATTCATGTCCAACAACATCGATGCCATTGGATTGAGCACGGACTACGTAGAAGATGCGGCTTGAGTCGGAAGTCGCGATAGGCTCCGGCCTCGTGAAATCGCTTTTTCCTGTTGGCCTTGCTACGACTTTCGGCACATTCGTGAGTCGAGTGTGGCGCAAGCAGGACCGAGACTTCAGAAAGAACAACATGAGAAATTGGCGTGTGACTTTTTCCCGTAACTTCAGTCAACGATCGAATCAATCGATTCTTTGCTGCGGCTTTCAGCTTCGGTGGTTTGTCTTGTTGTGCGGTCTGATCAACGTTGGCAACTCGTTGTTGGCAGAGGATGCCAAAGTTGATCCGACGCAATTGACGTTGGATCGGATCTTTGAAGGTGATGAATTCAAAGGTGAAGATCCTCCGGTCATTCAATGGATGAAGCGACGCAGCGGCTACACGACACTGGAAAAGCCGGCGGGAAAAGAGCCAGGCCGAGATCTGATTTGGAATGACCCAGCGACCGGAAAGAAGGAGATACTCGTTCCCGCACTTCGCTTCGTTCCGCCGGGCGAAGAGGCTCCGTTGTCGGTTGAGGCTTATACGTTTTCTGACGATGAGTCGAAGTTGTTGATCGCCACGAATGGCAAACGTGTTTGGCGTCTCAAGACTCGCGGAGACTTTTGGGTGCTCGACATCGCCGCGGGGGAACTCAAAAAGCTCGGCGGAAATGCCAACCCGTCAACGTTGATGTTTGCAATGTTCTCGCCCGATGCATCGCGAGTAGCGTACGTGCGAGAGAACAATCTTTACGTGCAAGACCTGCGAGACATGTCGATCAAGACGCTCACCTCGGACGGTTCGCCAAGCGTCATCAACGGGACGTTCGACTGGGTCAATGAGGAGGAGTTGCATCTGCACAACGGATTTCGTTGGAGCCCTGATGGCGAATCGATTGCGTATTGGCAGATCAATACCGAAGGGGTTCGCGAGTTTCATCTCGTGAATAACACCGACAACCTTTACTCGCAGGTGCAGGTCATTCCGTATCCAAAAGTTGGCGAGCGAAATTCGGCCGTGCGAGTCGGTGTCGTCAACAGGTCAGGCGGCGAGACTCGATGGTTGTCGGTGCCCGGCGATCCGCGTGAGCACTACATCGCTCAGATGGACTGGGCTGGAACCGGGAGTTCACAAGAGATCGTTTTGCAACAATTCAATCGGCTGCAAAATACCAATCGGTTGATGACGGCAAATGCAAAGACTGGCGAAGTGCAAACGTTGCTCACGGAAACAGACGCCGCTTGGGTTGAGAACTCAAATGCCAAGCTTCGCTGGTATGACGAGCAGAAAAAGCTGGCGTGGCTCAGTGAGCGAGATGGCTGGCAGCACGCGTACTCAATCACGCGATCTGACGGTAAGCCGACACTCGTCACCCCTGGCAAATTTGACGTGCTCAGTGTCGAAGCAATCGACTCGAAAGGAGAGTGGCTCTACTACATCGCGTCGCCCGACAATCCGACACGCCGAGCGCTCTATCGAGCGAAGCTAGATGGCTCAAAGACCGAACGAGTAACTCCCGCTAATCAACAAGGAACGCACTCATACAGCATCTCGCCCGATGCGAAGTGGGCCATTCACACGTATTCGACATTTGAGGCTCCTCCGACAGTCGATCTCGTCAATCTCCCAGAACATAAATCGTTGCGAATGCTGGTCGAAAACAAAGAACTGAATGACCGGTTGGCGAAATTGAAGCGTCCAACGTCGGAGTTCTTTCGAGTCACCATCAGCGACGATGTCCAACTCGACGCATGGGCCATCAAACCTCCGGACTTCGACTCGACGAAAAGCTATCCCGTTCTCATTCACGTTTACGGCGAACCCGCAGGCCAGACCGTTCTCGATCGCTGGGCAGCGAAGCGGCATCTCTGGCACATGATGCTCGCACAGCAGGGATACGTCGTGATCAGCGTCGATAATCGTGGTACTCCCGCGCCGCGCGGTCGCGAATGGCGGAAAGTCATCTATCGACAAGTCGGCATCCTCGCCTCAGCCGATCAAGCAGCGGCCACTCGATCAATATTGAAAGAGCGGAACTATTTGGACCCACAACGGATCGCAATCTGGGGTTGGAGCGGCGGAGGCTCGATGACACTCAACGCGATGTTTCGTTATCCGGAACTGTATCGCACTGGAATGTCGATCGCTCCCGTTCCAAACGAACGACTCTACGACACGATTTATCAAGAACGCTACATGGGCTTGCCTGGAAGCAATTCTGACGGTTATCGGCTCGGCTCACCGATCACGTTCGCTAACCAACTGCAAGGGAATCTTTTGCTGGTCCACGGAACCGGCGACGACAACTGTCACTATCAAGGAACCGAAGCGTTGATCAACGAACTGATCGCACATAACAAACAATTTTCGATGCTCGCTTATCCCAATCGCAGCCACAGCATTTCCGAGCGAAAAAATACCACGCGTCACCTTTACGGTTTGCTGACGCGTTTCTTGAACGAGAAGACTCCTGCCGGCCCACAGCCTCGAAGTTCTGGCAATTGAGACAATTGCTTCGACAGCCGCGCGACATATTTTCGGCGAAGCTTTGCGTCATAATTGCTTGTGAGCAAAGCAACTGTGCTATTTGACTTTGTCCCGAAAGTCTTTTGCCTCTTTGTAATTCGGAAATCTTTGACTTCTGAGAAAATAACCCGACGCATCGGCGCATCATTTGTCTGCCGAGAGATTCGCGGCATGGATGGGAGCGGGGTTTGTCTCACAGCGAAGACCAGTTCGATCCTTCGGAGGGCTCGGCATGGTTTGCCGAGTTTGCGGGGGATTTGCGGGCTTTTCTGCTGGGAGTTCTCCGCAACAACGATCTGGCTAGCGAAGCTCTGCAAGCCACTTGGGTGAAGGCGGTTGAGCAAGGTGATTTGGCTCGGACAGAAACGCGTAAGGGGTGGTTGTTCCGAGTGGCCTTGAACGAAGCGTTGGTGCTCAAGCGGCGGGCGAAGATTCAGGAAAGATCGTTTCGGGAGTTGGCTCAGGAGGATTCTCGGCGACACGAATCGCCGGGCGGTTCGGTCACGCGGAATGAGTCTCCGGAAGGATTCGTTCTGCAATCGGAAACGATCGAGCAAGTGCGGTTGGCTCTGAATGATCTCCCGATCGAACAGGGCTACGTAGTGCGAATGCGAATTTACGAAAACAAAACATTCGCGGTCATCGCGGACGAATTAAAAGTGCCTCTGGGAACTGTGTTGACTCGCATGAGACTGGCGATGCAGAAACTGCAACAACGACTCGGACACTTTGAGAATTGATCATGACTCCTTACGAATCATCAACCGAACAAGACCTCGACTGGCTGGCGTTCTGCTATGTCTCGGGAGAGCTGTCATCAGCGGAACTGGCTGCATTTGAAGATCGCCTCGCAACCGATGAAGCCGCTTGCGAAGCGGTCGCTCGCGTGATGGAAACGAATTTGGCAGTCGCCGCAGTCCTGGCAAGTGAGACGACTTCTTCTGGCGTCTTACCTGCGTCTGCCTCATTGACTCAAGCAGGCATACCGGCTGTGGACCGATCTGTGATAGTTGCTGTCCTCCCGCGCCGTGAAGAGTACGTGACGCCGTCTCGCTGGGTGGGTGCGACTCTGGTGGTTGCAGCCGTGTCTGCAATTGCTGCGATGATGATGATCGCCGTCGGTTCTTCGGTACTGACCGGCCAGAAGGTTGCGAGGCGCGACGGGACCGACCGTCTGGTTGCAGCTTGGGCTCAAGGCGAAGCGGTTCGCAATCTGGCGGATGACGACGGTGATTCCGTCATTTCGGATGACGACGACCTCGATCCACCTGATTGGATGCTGGCGGCAGTGATCGACGAAGAGCCGTCCGAATTCCTGCCAGGCAACGACACTCCTGAAGTTCGCGAGAATTAAGCGATGCGAGAACCCAACTCCGCTGTCCCTGGTGAAGTCGTTCGACAATCGCGTCACTTAACCGTGATGCGCATTGGCTCGACGTCTGCCGAACTTGTCTCGATGTTTTTCGGGCTTCTTCGCAGCGGATGTTCGATTCGTCGGGCAACAGCCTGTTTCCATCGAGGCGGGCTCAGTGGAGTTAGTGTCATTCTTTGCGTCACGGTGCTGTCTGTTGTCGCGATGTCTCAGGCTCAGGCGGACGAGTCGGTCAAGAAAGATCCCGATGCAAAATCTATTGGACCAGTGAAACCACCGATCGTGAAATCGGGGAGCGAAAAAGTCGGCGCGGCTAAGTCCGAAAAGAAGGCCGCTAACCGCGCTGCTCCCGGCAAGTCGAGTGGATCTGATTCCGCAAACAGTGTTACCGAACCTGTACCGCCTCCTCGCGAAGCGGCGGCCATGGCGTTCGCTCAGCAGTATCATCCGGAACTTGCGGAGCTTCTCACGCGATTGCGAGACAGCAATTCGGTCCAATTTGCGAAAGCGATTCGAGAATTGGATCAAACTCGTGAACGGTTAGAAAAAACTCGTGAGCGCGATCCGGAACGTTATTCAATCATGCTTCATGAATGGCAATTGGACTCTCGAGTCCGCCTTTTGGCTGCTCGGCTGACGATGAGTACCTCCGCGGAACTGGAAACCGAACTGCGACAAATTTTGACCGAGCGCCACGACGTCCGACTGCAACTACTGACATACGATCGTGAGCGTTCAAAGGCGCGTCTGCAAAAAATGGATGAGCAAATTACCGAACACGTTCAAAGTCGCGATGCGACCGTTGATCGCGAACTGGATCGAATCAAGAAGAACGCCGATGTGCGCAAGCGGACGATGAAGCCCGCCACGAAAAAGCCCCTGAAATAAACGAACGAGGATCAGGCACCGCAGAATTCAGACTTAGCGGAACAAAGCATCTTTCATCAACAAAGCTGAAGTCCGCCAAATCCGAATTCTGCAGTGCCTGACCCCTGACGAAATTCCCAAGGAAGACTGACATGCCTCGAATCTTCACTGCGACTCGTTGGTTACTGACCGTCGCCGCATCGCTGGCGGTGACACACGCTGGCTTCGCGGCGGACTCAATTACGCCGCCGGCGAGTCAGCGTTTTGCGAACAAAGACTCAGAAGAAGTTCCTAACTTTCAGCAACACGTCGTTCCGCTTCTCAGCCGTTTGGGCTGTAACGGGCGAGCTTGCCACGGTTCGTTTCAAGGCCAAGGTGGCTTTCGACTGTCGCTGTTCGGGTACGACTTCAAGCTGGACCACGAAGGTCTCGTGAAAGGGGATAAAGAGAAGGACAAAGAGCCGCGAGTTTTGATTGAGGAAGTCGAAGACAGTCTCGCGCTTTTGAAGGCCACTCAAGAAATGCCGCATCGCGGCGGCAAGCGGATGGACGTTGATAGCTGGCAATACAACATCTTTCGCAACTGGATCAAAGCAGGTGCCAAGAGCGTCGATACCGACTCGCCGAAGTTCGTGAAGTTGGAAGTGACGCCAAGCGAGATTCAATTCACAAAAGATGGCGAGGAAACGCAAATCACCGCCGTCGCCGTTTGGTCGGATGGCAAACGAGAAGACGTGACACCGCTCTGCCGGTTCAACTCAAACGATGATGTGATCGCCGCGATCGATGCGAACGGTCTGGTTAAGTCAGGCCAAACGGGCGACACACACATCGTCGTGAACTACGACGCGGGGGTCGTCCCGATCCCGGTGATTCGTCCCGTCAGTGACAAGACCGGCGACAAGTACCCACAGATTGACACGCCGACGAAGATCGACGAGTTGATCGTGCAAAAGCTGCGCAAGCTCGGTGTCGAACCATCTGCCGTCTGCGACGATCACGAGTTCCTGCGCCGCACGAGCCTCGACATCGCTGGCACTCTGCCGTCGCCACAAGAAGTCGTTGCCTTTCTGGCGGATACCGACTCGAACAAGCGAGCCAAGAAGATTGACGAACTGCTCGAACGCCCCGGCTACGCCGCGTGGTGGTCTACGAAGTTGTGTGACTTCACTGGGAACAATCCGACAAATCTGAATAACGTGGCTGGTAACTTGAGCGGCAATCTGACTCAGGAGTGGTACGACTGGGTCTACAAGCGAGTCTCAGAAAACGTGGCCTATGACAAGCTCGTCGAAGGGATCGTCACCGCCGTCAGTCGCAACGCGGGTGAAAGCTACACGGACTACTGCAAGCGAGTTAGTGCGATGTACGGACCGGAGAAGAAAAGCTCGTTCGCCGAATGCGACGGTCTGACTTACTACTGGGGCCGCCGCAACTTCAACACGCCAGAAGAACGAGCGATCGGGTTCGCCTACACGTTTATGGGGACTCGCATTCAATGTGCTCAATGCCACAAGCACCCGTTCGATCAATGGACTCAGGACGACTTCAAGGAGTTTACGAACTTCTTCAAAGGGACTCGCTTCGGCGTTCGCAAAGAAGATCAAGATGATCAACAGGCTCTGTTGAAAGGACTGGGGCTTGATCCCAAGCAAAAGAAGAACGGAAACGACCTCCGCAAAGAATTGCAGAATCGTGTGAAGAAAGGGGACGTCGTTCCCGTCGAAGAGTTGTTTGCCGTCAAGGCTCAGGCCGCAACAGCCAATGCAAAGGACAAGAAGCCGCAGAAGGAGAATCCCAAGAAGCCAGCGCGTGAGGCACCCGGCCCGACAGCCAAACTGCTAGGTGGCGATGTCGTTCGTCTGCTCCAACATGACGATCCGCGAACTCCGCTGATGTCATGGCTTCGCGATCCCCAGAATCCGTACTTCGCTCGAGCGTTCGTGAATCGCGTGTGGGCGAACTATTTCAACGTCGGTATCGTGCAACCGGTCGATGACATGAGCCTCGCAAACGCCCCCAGCAACGCACCATTGCTCAACTATCTGTCCGAAGGATTCATCGCTCATAACTTCGACATGAAATGGCTGCACCGCGAAATCTGTAACAGTGCCGCTTATCAACGAAGCTGGAAACCAAACGAGACCAACAAGCTCGATCAAAAGAACTTCTCGCACGCCATTCCGCGCCGCCTGCCTGCTGAAATCGCTCTCGATGCGCTCAAGCAAGCGACTCTGTCCGATGCAGAAGTGTCGAGTTGGCTTACAAGTAACAAAGGACACATGACCTCAATTCCAGGCTCGATCAACGCGCGTGGTGCAGGTAACGGGAACGGTTCTGCATTCGCACTCACGGTCTTCGGCCGCTCGACCCGCGAAAGCAATTGCGACTGCGATCGTTCAATGGAGGCGAGCTTGCTGCAAACCGTCTACATGCAGAACGACGACCAAGTCTTCGGAATGCTCAACGACAACAAGGGTTGGGTCCGTTCGCTGACCCCTGCCGCTGCGAAGAAGGCCGCTAAAGTTGAACCGGCTCCCAATGATGCTGGGGTCGCCAAAGCTAAGGCCGCTCGCAGGAGCTTTGAAAAGCTACTGGCAAACGCCGAACGTGAACTCAAACGTGCTCGTAAAGCGGCCAACGACAAAGGGATCAAAGACCTCGAACAGCGAATTGCGGAACTCAAAGGGAAGCTTCAGAAGAATCCAGAAAAAGAAGCCGTTGAGTCACAGCCTCAAGAACCGGCAGCGACCGAGGTCGCCACTGTACCAGTCGATGAGATCATCAAGAGCGCATACCTCCGGTCGCTCAGCCGCTTGCCGAGCAACGAAGAGATTGAGACCTCGAAGAAGTTCCTGACACAGTCCGAAGATCGGGTCAGTGGTGCCCGCGATCTGCTATGGGCACTGATCAACACGAAAGAATTCATAGTGAATCACTGAGATCTCAAGTCTGAAATCTCAAATCCTAAATCCAGAATCGCCATTTCATATTTTACGAGATAAGGACAACGCTCATGCCTACGACAACAACTTGCAATGGTGTGCGACGACGTGACTTCTTGAAGGCCGGTGTCATCGGCGGTACCGGTTTGACGTTGGCGAACTATTTGAAGTTTGCTTCGGCTGGCGAAGTCGCCTCGAAAGCGAAAGCCAACGCGGCAATCTTCATCAACCTGACCGGTGGCCCGTCGCACATGGACTCGTTCGATTTGAAACCGGAGGCGAAAGCCGAATTTCGCGGCGAATTCGACCAGATCCAAACATCGGTCGACGGCATCGAAATCAGTGAGCACCTGCCGAAGCTCGCACAGAACATGCACCTCTTCACGATCCTGCGCGGCGTGACACACACGCTGGCCGCTCACGAACTGGGGACCGAGTACGTCAACGCGGGCAATCGCCCGTTACCGTCACTCGAATATCCCGGTTATAGCGCGATCATTACGAAAGAGCTTGGCGGTAACGGAAACATCCCTCCGAACGTGGCGATCCCCGGCAGCCGTCAAAAGACTGGCTACCTCGGCGTGCAATACGCACCGCTTAACACTGGTGCGACCCCGAAGCCGGGTGAGATGTTCTCCGTCCGCGGCTTGAAGCTGGCAGGCGGATTGACGATCGACGCGGTCGAGAAGCGACAAGCGTTGCTCAAAGACCTCGACGGCGTGTTCCGTGGTTTTGAAGAGACGAACCAATTGGTGAAAGGTCTCGACAAGTTCGGCCAGCAAGCGCACTCGATGATCACTTCGCCGAAATCGCGCGAAGCGTTTGACGTCAGCAAAGAGTCACCGAACTTCCAAAAGCTGTTTGGAGAGACGCCGTTCGATCAAAGCTGTTTGCTCGCATCACGACTGGTCGAATCCGGAACGCGGTTCGTCACAATCGAACTCGGCGGCTGGGATACTCACAATGACAACTGGACTCAGTTGAAGAAGAAACTCCCCGTCCTCGACAGCGGCTTGGCGGGCCTTCTGCAAGGACTTGACCTGAAAGGCTTACTCGAAACAACCACCGTGTTCGTCACAGGTGAATTCGGTCGCACGCCAAAGATCAACACGACTCGCCACGGTCGTGACCATTACCCTCGCTGCATGTTCATGCTCATGGCGGGAGGCGGTGTGAAGAACGGCCAAGTGATCGGCAAAAGCAACGCCGATGCCACGCTGCCGGACAGCAAAGGTTATTCACCAGACGATGTCGCCGCCTCGCTGTTTCACACGCTCGGCATCAATCACACCAAGGAATACCACACCGACACCGGCCGACCGATCATGATCGTCCGCGACGGCCACGTGATTCCTGAGTTGTTCGCGTAGACATTGCCACCTGCAACAGCCTGATGGATGCGGCAACTGAAAAATTGGTCGCCACCTTCCAGGCGAAAGGAATCTCCATCCTCGACGCGACGATTGGTTTGTGACGCACGTTGAAGGGCGACTGTTTCAGTAGACTCAGAACTTCAACGTGCTCTCACACAAGTCGATCGTGAAGGCTTCGGCGATCTTTGTGAGTGCGTTGATGATCGTGTCTTTGCTCGTTAGCGAAATTGTGAAACGCT
>CAIJTL010001553.1 GCA_903823545.1 uncultured Planctomycetaceae bacterium | reverse complement strand
GGCCGACACGAGCGATGACCGTCTCTTCCGTCGCACCACCAACCAGTTGCTTGATGTTGGTTCGCACCGTGACGCGGGCTCGCACCTTCAACTGAATACCGTCCTTCGCAACCGCGTCGAGCGTTGTCCCTCGTTTCGGGTCCGGGCAGTCAATGACTTTTGGATAAACACTGGTCCGAATCGCATCGAGCAAATCACGTCCGGCGAGATCAATTGCCGCTGCCGTTTGCCAATCGAGATCCGTCAGACCAGCTCGCTGAGCAGCAATTAGCGCACGAATAACATTCGGCAAATTTCCACCGGCAAGATAGTGAGCTTCCATCGCTTTGGTCGTGATCGGATAGATGCGAGTCAGTCCCGCTTGGACCGCCATGATCTTGCTCCGGACGATGATCGTCGGACTGACCTTCTTCAGCGACATCATCACCAGACTCGGCAACGAAATGCCCGCTCGCGTCGTCAAGCACTGAATCCAGAGCCCGAAGTACCGAAAGAAGACTCCGAGAAACAGCAGCGAGATAAAGGCGATGAAAACAAACACGCCCAGCAAGACCATCTTGTTGTCGTTTTCAGCCGCCAGCACGAACAGTTGATTCAACATGATCTCTTTCAGAAAGATATGGACGCGTAGAAGTGGCCCCACCGAGCTTGCCTCGGTGGCTCGCGGGCATTTGCACTACGCGGTAAAGATCGTAGTGCAAAAGCCTGAACCCACTGAGGCAAGCTCAGTGGGGTTTGCAAACATCGTTCGTTTAAGGGCTAGTGCAAGATGCGATTTAGCTCTGTGACAAATCATCGTCAAGCGGCGTCCGTTCTTGCTCTTCGCTGCGACCTACAACCGGAGCAGACTCCGCTGGCGGAGCCTCTCTCTGTTGCCGGACCAGCAATCGGTTCCCCTTGAGAGCCAGCACCTTCACCGCAGTCTCTGACGGAATCAGCATCCCTTCGCTTTCCGCGTGGAGACGTTCTCCTTCGACCAACACCATACCACCGGGAGCCAATCGAGTCAGCGAAGTCCCTGATTTGCCAACCAATCGCTTCAGTCGTTCGGTCTCAGCCACATACGGTTCGAGTTCCGCCGCAGTCGGCGGAGCCATCAATCGTTTTCCATACTCCGTGCGCGGAAATATGTGAAACGCCCCTCCAAGCACCGACGGAAACAAGACCAATAACGCCAGAATGTAACTCAGAAACAAGGTCATTTGGTCCGTTTTGACCCACGCTTGCCAAGCCGCCCAGATCGAAACCACAAACGTGACCGCCGCCACGGTCATGATGATGCCGCCCGACGGAATGAAAACTTCCGCCACCAACAACGCGAGCCCAAGAGCCAGCGTGATTACTGCGATCGTTGCGTAGCTGCTGTCCATAAATCGTATTTGATGTTGTCAGGTCGAAAGGAATCCCCACCCAGGCGAGGAAGTGTATCGGTCGAAGCCAGTAACCCGAAGCGAGGGAGAATTTCCGATAAGCCTTCACCTAAAGCTCAATCCGGAATTACCACGGAGACACAGAGGCACGGAGAAGAGTTTGTCGCGCTTTGCATTTCTCAGTGTCTCCGTGTCTCCGTGGTTAATCACACCTTTTCAATCACGCTCTCAAGTCGGCCAAGTTCAACGTTGGCTGGTACTCGCTGACGAGCAAGCATTGATGGGCCAACAATTCCGGAGAGCTTGGGGTCGACGTGGCGAACCGGAGCGTCAGGTCCATTTTGCCCGTTGCCTGGTTCCAAATGTCTAACACGTCGAAACGAAACTGATCGCTCAATCGTTTGCGAAGATTGAGCGTGCTCCCTGCGTAGTAATTCTGTGTCTTCGATTTGTTGCTGACCAAGTACAGTCCCGCTTCTTCAGGAAGATCGTTCCAGTCGATTTCCGAGATCAGTTTCGGCTTGCTGAAGTTCGTCGGAGTTTCAGCACGCAGGCGTTCCGCGCGAGCACGCGCGAACTTCGCCTCCTTTCGCAGCTTAAGCGCGGCCCAGCGATATTGCAGCGGCGTGAATCCCGGTGCGAATTGCCGAGCGAGTCGATCGAACTCCATCGCCTGTTCGGGATCACACAAGATTGCGTCGAGGCTATGAGCGCCACTCGCCAACATTGAAGCGAGCGCAATCTCGCTTGCAAACAAAAATGGATCGCTATCGACCCAGCTCAGCTCAGTCCGCTTCGACGTTGGCACACCTTGCAGCTTCCCCGCCTTGCGATAGTTGAACAGCCGCCAGTTCCACAACTTTGCGTCACCTTCCAGCCCA
Organism: uncultured Planctomycetaceae bacterium; assembly: GCA_903823545.1. GTDB lineage: Bacteria > Planctomycetota > Planctomycetia > Planctomycetales > Planctomycetaceae > SXKJ01. The sequence goes on along the minus strand of CAIJTL010001553.1, from coordinate 259 downwards.
AGCTCTTCGCACTCCGCGACGAAACGGCGATTCAATACCGGATCGGCGATGAGTCGATCGAGCGAATAGCCGTCATTCGCTTTTCCAAACGCTTCGACCAGTCCGCTCTCGAAGTCGATCTTGGAAGTTGGTGCCGTGGGCTGAACCATGTCAAAGGAAGCGTCAGCGAGGGCAGACGCTTCCTTTGATTCTGATTCCGATGTTTCAATCGTTTCTGAATTCGGAGCGTCTTTGCGCGGCCGCCCTCGCTGACGCTTCG
>CAIJTL010001552.1 GCA_903823545.1 uncultured Planctomycetaceae bacterium | reverse complement strand
GGTAGGTCGTGCGTCTATAAAGTCGGAATCAATTCGTGATGAGACGGCTAGGCCGCATCGTATTCCGAAATGCGATTGCTAGGAGCGTACGGCAGCAGGATGGCATCCTCTTCGTGAAGACCAAACCGCATGACATACGCTGCTTCGTCGGTGTCGTCGTAGTGGCTCCGAAGAACCAAAACAGCCTTGAACCCCATCTTCTTAAAGAAGAGTTGAGCGGGAAGATTTGACTCGCGGACTTCGAGCACAATTTCTTGCCGTCGTTGTTGCGAGAGCTTGTCGACCAGCTTCTCGATCATCTGCGCGCCAATGTTTTGGCGGCGGAACTCTGGGTCGACGGCGAAGTTCAAGACGTGCAACTTCGACTTGTGCAATTCGTAAATCATGAAGCCGACAATGCGATGATCGCATTCGGCCACCATTCCAATGCAGTTCCGCTGGCGAAGACAGCAGAGAAAGTCTTCTTCGGTCCAAGCGAACTCGAAGCTCTGACTCTCAATCTCCAAGACCTCCGGCATGTCACGCCGGATGAGCCAACGAATTTGAACCTTCAACGCGGTTTGCTGAGTTTGAGTCCAACTCACAATGGCCTCCTTGCCATAGCGAATCGATGCGCGGGTTTCCCGGATGACTCCGGGGCAGGGGGCGGACAATATCAAAGGATCGCGAAATGAGACAAGGGGGATCGGCGGATGTTTTTCAAATTTCGTAAGCGTGAGCAAAACATCAACATTCATTTCAACGCGGTCGTCGTCTCGCCAGTCAGATAGTAGTACTCCAGAAGTGCAGCCAGTGTGCGTGGGACTTCGCGAGGTGGGAGGTCACGTTGGCCGGTACCGGGGACGATGGGGACGGTGGAATCGAGCATGACTCGCAGCAGCACTGATGTCGTGTTGCCGGCGAGGTCCCGTATCTGGAAATCAAGTTCGAGGTACTTTTTACCCTTCGAGTCAGTCTTGATCGTTCTCGTTTCGAGGTCATTGAACTTTCGGCGGAAGTGCATCGTGCCGAAGCTGTCGTCGCTGATTGTGCCGTAGACCACGATGCCGTACTTCAAACCGAGCGGATTGACTCGGAGGTCCGTTCGAGTCGTGTCGAGCGTGAAGACTGGCGCTTTCGTATCGCCGTAAACGAAGAACGTCCGCGTGTGGCCATCGACTTGGCGAGTCAGCAAGTTCCAGCCTTCACGTAGCGGAGTCGCGTTCGATTCGAGCACAATATCGCCGATCGGAGTGTTGTAGCTGAGGCGATAAGTCGCAGGCTGGTTTGTGTACTTGTTGCTCCGAAGTTCCAGTTCCGGAAGATAGGCCGACCGCGATCCGACCAGTCCGTTGATATGTGGAACCGGAACAGCGTCCTCAGGCGCGATCACGCCACCGGGTGCGATGCCGTATTGATCCCAGAGTTCGGTATTTGTCTTGCCGACAATTTCTGGCGGCAGCCAGGTCATGTCGGTCGCGGTCGGGAACGGGACGTAGTTCGCCGCTTGCTTCGTGTAATAGACCTGATGGTTGTTGAATCGCACGGTGCCGAGTCGGACGATGTCGGGGCTGAAGTACGTTTCGATGTCTCGATTCCGAACGTCGATTGAGCCATCCAGATAAATATCAAATTGTTCGCGACCGCCGAGTTCGTTAACTGTCACCGGTAGGAATTTCGGATCGCCGACAATATCAACCGTCCGAATCGTGTCATGAGCCGTTTCGATTTCGATGTCTCGGATGTTGCGGAAGCTGCCGTCGCGAATAACCGACGAGCGATTGACTGGAACCGAAATGCCGACTTCCCAGCCCACGACCTGAATATTCTCGTAAGTCATGTTGTTCGTGACGTCGTTACGATTGATCCCCGTTCCCCACAACCAGCCGCCGTCCGTGCGACCGATGACGACCGCGTCGCGAATCGTCGTTCGGCCTGTGTAAGGGGTAAAGATCCCTCGGTCGGTGTTCCAGGTCGTCATGCCGTCAATGAAGGACTGCCCGTCATTCATGTGCGTGAGATGGAACCACGTCTCAAGCCCGGTTCCCGACGCGAAGGCCGTGTTGCCGGAGACTCGCTTGAGCGGCACTGTTCCGACGGGCACCGAAGTTCGACCTGCCGCGAGACTCGGATCGTCGAGGTTCGCGACGCTGAATTCCGCTTCGCTCGAAGCGGTGAAGAAAATGAATGCCGCTTCAGCAGCTCCTGCCGAGATGTTATCGACCACTTCAACGCCGGGGCCTTGCAACCAAAAACCGTGTCCGCCGTGACCGAAGTCGAAGATGTCTTGTCGATCCTCAAGACCATCGCCGGAGCCAACATTGCGAATCGACAAGTTGCCGACCATCGAGCCGATCTCATCGCCGAACTCGGTGACGAAGCTCGAACCAACGACGTTGAACGCCACGTTATGCAGCATATTCACGTAGCTTTGATGATTAACGACGCCCCAACCTGGGCTATCGACGATCGCGCTTCCGCTGATCTCCGCCGGTGTTTTCGAGCGATCGATTCCCGTGCGATGGAAGTGAACCGCATATCGACCACGCACATTGAGGCCGGTTGTTTCGAGAACGTTGTCGTCCACAATCACCGGATCATTGGCAGGATTTCGTTTATCCGTCCGCCCCATTCCATAGAAGCCGACATTGTGGACCTGCACCTTATTGCTGTGCATGAACATCACATGTCCGCGACGGTCATTGATCGCCGGGTTTTGCGACATCACCACTACGTTGCGATTCATGTCGGCGACATACACCTTCAGTCCGAATCCGGCGGGTGGCGTGTGATTGAACTTCAGCCCTTGTGTGCCGGACTTGGTATCGTCGGAGTCGATCGTCACAGTGTTTCCGTTGATCTCCACGATCTTCAGTTCTTCGTCTTGTTTGGCATCGAGGTTGGTACTCGTTCCGGTCAAAACAAGCCGATCACCAATTCGCCAATGAACCGGGACCGCATCCAGTGTCAGTTGCGTGCTGCCTCGAACAGGAGCAACAGCCAATGGAAGAAATGGTGTGACTTCTTCACCTTGCATGGCCACGGTTCCGTGCGAAATCAAGCCACGACTGAGTTGATCCGGATCCCAAGTCGTGTCGATTGCTTGTCCCATATCAGCGATCACCAACCGAGCCGCGACTCCACTTTGGATCGGATTGGCCACAGTACCGATGCGCAAAGACCCGGCCGGATCGACGATGACGGTTTCGACGAGCATCTGAGTGTCGATGCTGGTTGCGAAGTCCAACTCGCCATCCACTCGCACCCATTTCATGGCATTCGTCTGCACGGCATCGAACGTCACCGTGGTCCCTGCCGATACGAGGACTTGCGCGCCTCCGTTCGGAATGGCGCCATCTTTCCAGACGTGCGTGTCGTTCCAATTGCCGCTGGCGATGCTGACGAACGTCGCGGCTTCATGCGGCACAAGCTCAAACAACGCGAGATGTTCGTCTCGTTTCGCCGGATCATCCGGATGCGGCAAGCCATCGTTTGCTGGCGGCGGTGGTGTCCCGTGGTCATGGTCATCGTGATTGTGCTCGTCATGATCGTGATCGGCCTCGGCCATAAGTCCTGGCGAAAACATCCCCGTGTCCAGCCCCAGCAACTGCGCGTGAACTTTCTCCTGCATCGCCAAAAGTTGCTCGCGCGATAACGCGGCACGAGCCTCGTCGGACATCTGGTTGAATTCCCAAGAGCTGTCGATCAGCTCCATTTGCTCCGGAGTCAACGAAGTGGCTTGCTCGGCGGTCAACAGACGGAAGTACCAACCGTCGTCCAATGATTGGATTTGCTCAGTCGTCAGGTTCAACCGTTGCGAGGCGGTCAAATGATTGATCGTGACGATCTCGACATCGAGAGCCTGAATTTGCTCGGCGGTAAGGCCGGCTCGGACTCCCTCAGGAATCTTGTTGAAGTACCAACCGTTCGGAATGGTCGAGATCTGTTCGACGGTGAGGTCATCGATTTGATCGATGTGTAGTTTGTCATAGTCGTCGTAATCGACGTGATGAATTTGATGGAGAGTCAGCGAATCAATTTGCGTCGTCGTCAGATAACGCAGCCCGACAACGTCGATTGGGAGCGACGGAATTTGAATTGCCGTCAGCGCCGCTCGTGCATCCGCTGGCATCTGACCGAACCACCAACCGTTGTCGATGCTCGCCAGTTGTTCGGAATCGAGATTCGGCGATTGCTTTGGCGTGAGAAAGTCGAAGTCTGATTGATCGACCTGATGAATTTGGGCCGCCGTCAATTGATCGACTTGCGTCCGCGTGAGTCCACTTAACCCGACATCGTCGATGGAAAGGGCTCGCACTTGATCCCCGGTCAACGCCGCACGTGCGGGTGTCGAGATTTGTTTGAACCACCATTCGTTGTCGATCGACGCCAATTGACTGGCTGTCAAGAACGGCGTTTGTGTGGCGGGCAAATAGCGGAAGTCGTCATACGCGAGAGTTTGAACTTGTTCCGGAGTGAGTGCTGCGATCTGCGTGGCCGTCAAACCAGAAAGTCCGATGTTGCCCACATTCAATGAGCGGACTTGCGTCGTCGTCAAAGCGGCGCGTCCCTGCGGCGAGATTCGCCCGAACCACCATTCGTTCGGGATCGACTGCAACTGGCTCGCGGTGAGCAACGGAGTTTGCGCGGGCAACAAGGAATCGAAGTCGTCGTAGGTCACTCGACGGATTTGATCCGCAGAAAGGAATCCGACTTGTGCGGGAGTCAGAAGATTCAGGCCGACAACTTCAACGTTGAGTGCTTGAATCTGCGGAGCCTTCAGTGCCGCGCGAGCCGCTGCAGTGATCCTGCCGAAATACCATTCGTTGGGAATGCTCGCGAGTTGCTGCGGCGAAAGCGAAGGTGTTTGCGTCGCCGAGAGATCGTCGAAATCCCAATACTTCAATGTCTGAATCTGAGCCACGCTGATCTGACCACGCTGCGTCGGCGTCAGGCCGTTGAGTCGTACTTCGGCCACGTTGAGTGCTTTGACTTGGATGGCCGTTAACGCGGCACGTGAGGCTTCGGGAATTCGCTCAAACCACCATTGTCCCGGAATCGACGTGAGCTGATCTGCCGTCAGCGAAGTGATCTGCGTCGGCGAAAGTTCGGGGAATTCCCAATAATTCATGGCCTGGATTTGCACAGCCGAGAGCATTCCCTGATGCCGCTCACTTAGCCAGTCGACGCCAGTCGAGCCGACCATCAGCGACTTAATCTGTCCCGACGTGATCGCCTCACGCGCGGCATCTGACATCGACTCAAACGGCCAGCTTCCCGACGCACTTGCGACTTGTGAAGCGGTGAGAAATGGGACTTGCTCCGGCGCGAGCGTTTTGAATTTCCACGACGGCATTTCTCGAATCTGCCCGACAGTCAGGCTGCCAACTTGCTGTGTGGCCGGAGCTTTCGAGTTATCGACCGTTCCGACATACGCCGTCCATTGAGCGGCTGTCAGCGACTTCGTCTGCGCGGGCATCAATTGCGCGACATCTTTGGGCTTCAACGACTGAATCTGTGCGACAGATATCGCATTGATTTGATCGTCAGTCAGCAAGCTCAAGCCGATGTCAGCAATCTTCAACGCTCGAATTTGATCCCCCGTGAAAGCCGCGCGGCTCTCCGCCGGTATCGCTCGCATCAAGCTGTCTGTGGTGATTGTCTTGACCTGCGCGATCGAAAGAGAAGGAATCTGTTTCGGCATCAGCAGCGGGAACTGAGCCACTTTGACCGTTTGGATTTGAGCGACCGTCAGCGACTCGATCTGTAGCGGGGTCAGTCCGACAAGACCATTCCGCGTCAATGTCACCGTCTTTGTAGTGACCGCTGTTGGAGTGGTTGTCACGGCGCTCATCAACGTCCGGACTTCGAGAGCTTCCAACGCCCACGAACGCGACATTGCCTGCCGCGATCGTCGAGATTGTCGGCGAACTCCCACTCGACTGAACCAGGGCAACGTCCACGAAATCGTTTTGCGAAACAACATCCTTCAAGTCTCCGCTGAATGAAAACCCCAGAAAATGCCATGACAGAAGGAGGGGAAAAAGAAGTGCGAGGCAGAAACTACACACATCGAAAAAGGTCGCAAGGCTGTTTCATGACGAACATTCGATTCCTGCGACAACACGCAACATTTTTGACTACTCGTAGCAATGACGTATGTCGCTGGCATTTCTCATTGGGGTCGAAGGCAATTTTGCAGCAAAGGATACTTAGCGCGTCCCGGCAAACGGTTGACAGTTGGCTGCCGATCAATGGCGAACTATTTCACAAACCGTTCAAACCACGTCCTGACCGAAAACTTCGATCGCAGCCTCCGCACAATCTTGTGGC
>CAIJTL010001551.1 GCA_903823545.1 uncultured Planctomycetaceae bacterium | reverse complement strand
CCTAAGCCGCATCAAAGAGGGCTCAAAGCCGGGACGCGGCGTATCAAGAATGCATCAAGATCCGAAAATTGAAGTTCGCTGCTGCGAATCAACGCGCCGACGACTGAACAACTTGATGACGTTTGCTCCTCCTGGCCTTGGAAGCACCAATTGCAACCGGTATGCCACACGAACTAGGGTGACCCGCGTTGATGCCCTCTGAACTGCGGCTAGCAGCGGTAAATCGCTTGGTTAACAGCCATTTTCTCCTAGGAGTGTGTCCGAGTACTACTTCGAAGTTCCCTAAGATGAGCCAACGGGCTTTGGGTTAGGCCGGTTGGGCGCGGAAGAGTTTGAGCAGGTTGTGGGTCAGGCACAGTAGCGACCACTCACCCTGCATTTGCTGAAGTCCGCGAAGTAGAAACTGACGAAACCCGCGACACGCCTTGATCTGGCCGAACACCGGCTCGACCATCCATTTGCGTTTCGAGTACGTCTCGCGGCCACGCTTCGTGCGCAGCTTGCGAGCCATGCTTTGCTTCGGAGTCAGAGCGGCATCGTCAACGTCGTCCGTCGCCTCAGGCAATTGTTCGCCGTGTTTCAAACGCTGCGTCGCGATGTAGGGATCGAAGTGCGCTGCCAACGCCGCTTGAGTATTCGATTCGCTGTAATAGCCCGCGTCGGCCAGCAGCGTCGCTCCAGAATCTTTCAGAGTGAGATTCAGGGCCGTCAGGTGGGTGACAGTTCGCACCAGCAGTGGTTCCAGTTGTTGAACATCACTGCCTTGGTTCGTCACGTCGCAGGCCACGATGATCTGGTTTTCGGTCGTCACCACTTGAGCGTTGCCGCACTGGTCCCAACCCTTATTCGACGTCTTCATGATCTTCGATTCGGGATCTGTGAAGTTCCGCTGCGCCTTCGCATCCGGCTTCGCTGCCGCGGGATCAAAGTTCGGCGTCTGGCCTTTCGCCTGAAGCTTATCGGCCTCGGCTTGAGCCTTGATGCGAGCCTGTTCCTCCAGAGCCGCTTTGGCCGCCTGGATCTTCCGCAAGCGGGATTCACGTCGCGCCAACTCCTGTGGCAAATCATCACCCGATCGATCCGGTCCGTGCTGCTGATCCTCAGCGTCATCGGCCGTTTGAGCCCGCGTGAGCAGATCCTTGATCTCCTGCCGCAGGCGTTCTTCCTGCTCGCACATGCGGTCGTAGCTCATCGCCTTGTGACGCGAGGCGTTGGCCTTCACCTTCGAACCATCCAACGCGAACGCACCGACCTTCACCAGACCCGCTGCCTGGCATAGCTTCAACGCCTGCAAGAACAGTTTCGACAGTGCGGTGAGATGAATCTTGCGGAAGTCGCTGATCGTGCGAAAGTTGGGGATGTCGTCGGCGACGATGACTCGGAAGGCAGCATCGGTGACACAATGAGCCTGCATCCGACGCGACGAAAACACTCCCGTGCAGTACGCGAACAGCAACAACGTGACCATCATCCGCGGATGAAATGGCGGCTGCCCCTGGCCAGTGGCTTCGTAGTAAGCGGTGAAGTCCGCGAGGTCTAGAGCAGATCACGGTTAGCTCTAGCGCCCTCTGAGAGGGATAGGTAAGCTGAGATTCAGCCAGGAGGTGCTGAATGAAGGCTTATTCGAAAGAGTTTCGGCGGGATGTTTTGGCGGCTTGTGATGCTGGGTTGGGAACGTTGGAAGTCGCCAACCAGTTTCGGGTGAGTACGTCGTGGGTGCGGCGGATTAAGCAAGAGCGTCGCGAGTCTGGCAAGGTGGCGCCGGCCACGACTCGGCAACGTGGTCACGTGTGGGACAGTTGGAGCGACTGGCTGTTGAAACAGATCAACGACCGACCCGACATCTACCTGCGCGAATTGCGTGTCGCACTGCAACAAGAGCGTGGAGTGAATGTCTCGCTCTGGACTCTCAGTCGAGCCTGTCGTGCGCTGCAACAGACGCGAAAAAAAAAGACGCTGATTGCGGCCGAACAAGAACGCGAAGACGTGGCCCGCCAGCGGTTAGAGTGGCAACTCACTCAAGCGTTGATCGATCCAGAACGCGTCGTGTTTATCGATGAAACCTGGGCCAAGACCAACATGACTCGGACGTATGGCCGGTCCTCGGTCGGCACGCGAGTACTGGAACGAGTGCCTAGCGGTCGCTGGCAAACCACCACGTTTATTGGCGCCCTACGAGCCACTGGATTCGTCGCCCCACTGACCGTCGATGGGCCGATCAACGGCGATGTGTTCCTGGCGTGGATCCAGCAACACCTGGCACCGACGCTCTCACCGGGCGACATTGTCGTGATGGACAATCTCTCCAGCCATAAAGTCAAAGGCGTGCGTGAAGCGCTTGAAACAGTCGGCGCCGAGCTGCGTTACTTGCCCCCGTATTCCCCCGACCTGAACCCCATCGAGCCAGCATTTTCGAAGTTCAAGAAGCTGCTCCGCGATGGTGCCGCGCGCACGGTCGATAAGCTCTGGGACCTGTGCGGCCAAGTCCTCGACGCCTTCACCCCCGACGAATGCCGCAACTACTTCCAACACTGCGGATACCGCCACACTTAAAACTCAACCGCTCTAGAACTCGCAACGTTGATTATTCGTCGCTGCCAGATTCCGCTGATCGTGGAGCACTGCCAGATCGGCCGCGTCCGCCGCGGCGGCGACGAGGTCGGCTCCCACCTTCTTCATCTTCTG
>CAIJTL010001550.1 GCA_903823545.1 uncultured Planctomycetaceae bacterium | reverse complement strand
GGTCCGGATCGTTATCGCCGCGGTATGTATACCTATTTCTGGAGATCGAGCCCGTATCCAATGTTACCGACCTTCGATGCGCCAGATGCGAACGGAGTTTGTACGCGTCGAAATCGCTCGAACACGCCCCTGCAAGCGCTGACACTTGCGAATGACCGGTCATTTCATGAGTTTGCTGTCGGACTCGCCGACCGCATCATGACTACCGGCCCGTTTCCGCAAACTCCGCCACCATCCGTTGCTGACAGCGATGACGCTCGAATTTGGCAGGCAATCGAGATGTGCTTCTCCCGCCCACCTAGCGAAGTCGAACTTCGTCGTCTCCGAAATTTTCTCAACAACCAGCGAGCAGCATTCTCGACCAACCCAAATGAAAAAGACGCCTCCAAATCCGCCTGGACCGCTCTCGCTCGTGTGCTATTGAATTTGGATGAGTTCATTACTCGGGAATAGAACCCGAATGACTTCTTTCTTTGAACGAAATCGCCCTCATGAACTTCGAACAAGCACTTCTGCGTGAAACAACTCGTCGTCAATTCTTTGCCAACAGTGGCGTGAGCCTTGGGTCGCTGGGGCTGACGTCTTTGTTGTCTGACGAGAATCTCTTCGCGGCTCCGGAGACTTCGGCGTCGGTCGCGTTGAGCGACGCGGCGCGCGGAACGAATCCTATGGCTCCGCGCGGTGGGCATTTTCCGGCGAAGGCCAAGCAGGTCATTTTCCTCTTCATGGCGGGTGGGCCGAGTCAGTTGGAGCTCTTTTCGCCGAAGCCAAAGCTTGTCGAGATGGATGGACAGGTGATTCCCGAGTCGTTCGTGGCAGGAAAGCGGTTTGCCTTCATCAAGAAAGACGCCAAGCTGCTCGGCTCGCGGCGTAAGTTTCGGCAGTGGGGCGAAAGCGGTGCTGTTATCAGCGACCTCTTGCCGCATCTCGGTTCAGTGGCCGACGACCTCACTTTCATCAAGAGCATGAAGACCGACGTCTTCAATCATGGTCCCGCGAAGCTTTACATGAATACCGGGTTTGAACGGTTCAGCGGTCGGCCATCGATGGGTAGCTGGGTCACCTATGGGATCGGCAGTGAATCGAACAGTCTTCCCGGCTTCGTGGTGATGCACAGTGGGCCGCGCGGGCCGCGCGGCGGGACGCCGTTGTGGGCGAGCGGTTTCTTGCCAACGACTTATCAAGGAGTGCCGTTTCTCAACGGAGCGGACCCGATCTTGAATTTGTCGAACCCGAAGGACATCGACAGTGAGCGGCAAGGTGATTTTGTTGCCGCCGTGAAAGACTTGAATGGCGAGCGGTTGAAGTTGGTTGGCGATCCGGAGATCGCGACCCGCATCGCGGCCTACGAAATGGCGTACCGAATGCAGTCGAGTGCTCCCGAACTGATGAACCTCGCTGGGGAGTCAAAAGAGACCCTCGACAGCTATGGCATCAAGGAAGCGGGTAAACCGAGTTTCGCGAGGAACTGTCTACTTGCGAGACGGCTCATCGAACGAGGTGTTCGCTTCGTGCAGCTTTATCACACCGACTGGGATCATCACGGCAACCCCGGCACCGATCTTGGTAAGGCGCTCGACGAGCGTTGCCAGGAAACTGATCAACCAGCTGCCGCGCTGGTGCGAGATCTGAAGCAACGTGGCTTGCTCAATGACACGCTAGTTGTGTGGGGAGGCGAGTTCGGTCGCACGCCGCAAGGGGAAGCTCGAGACTCACTCGGTCGCGACCACCATCTTGAAGC
>CAIJTL010001549.1 GCA_903823545.1 uncultured Planctomycetaceae bacterium | reverse complement strand
CGCACCGTCGGGCCGCGCATCGCGACACACACTGGCGCGGCGCGTCTCGTTCGATCTGACGGGGCTACCGCCATCGACGCAGGAAACTGGATGAGTTCCTGCGTGACTGCGATGAAGTCGCGAAGCCATCTTCCGAGACGCTCGCCTACGAACGACTCGTTGATCGCCTCTTGGCGTCGGAGCATTTTGGGGAGCGGTTGGCGATGTGGTGGCTGGATGCGGCTCGGTATGCTGACACGGATGGGTTTCAAGGGGATGCAACGCGGACGAATTGGCCGTGGCGCGATTGGGTGGTCGGTGCGTTCAATCGCAATCTGCCATTCGACCAATTCACCATCGAGCAATTTGCGGGCGATCTGCTGCCCAATGCGACTTCCGAGCAACGGCTGGCAACTTGTTTTCATCGCAATCACATGACGAACGGCGAAGGGGGACGCGATCCTGAAGAGTCGCGGATCGACTATGTGATTGACCGCATCAGCACAACCGGCACGCTCTGGTTGGGCCTGACGCTCGGCTGCAGCCAATGCCATTCGCACAAATACGACCCGATCACGCAACGCGACTTCTACTCGCTGACCGCCTTCTTCAATTCGATCGACGAGGACGGCAAGGCGGGGACAGCCGCGAAGCCGTATCTGTCGTACCAATCGCCATTAGCCGCACGGGCTGTTCAAGAGGCGCAGGAACTCGTCGATCATCGCAAGCCGCGCGAAGCGCAGGCACGCAAGGCGGCTGAGTCTCCGTTTGCGGAATGGCTCGTCGCTCGTGCAGCACAAGTGAAGGACGGCTTCCAAGCTTGGCATCCACTGGTGAATTCGGAAGTCGATTCGATCGAGGGGACGCAGCTTTCGCAGGCTGCCGACGGAACGGTGCAGGCCAGTGGACCAAATCCGCGTCAGGACGATTATCGCCTCGCCGCGAAGGTGGCGCTCGCGCGTGTCACTGGACTGAAGTTACAGGTGCTGCCGCACGTCTCGCATACCGGCGGCGGTTTATCGCGCGGGCAGTCGGGCGAGTTCATCCTCACCGATATCAAGGTGCAGGTCCGCCGGCGTGGGAGTTCACAAATTCGCGATCTCTTGGTCGCCAACGCTGTCGCGGATGTTTCGGCGGAACAGAAAGATGCACGCAGCTACGGCGACATCAAGGGAGTGCTCGACGACGACCCGCGCAACGGCTGGACCACCAAAGGCCACGACTCCAAGCAACCGCACTTCGCCGTGTTTGCACTGGCAGAACCGCTCGAACTCGATGCGGATGAGGAGCTCGTCTTCGAATTGCGTCAGCGTTCAACGGACGGCGATGCAAACATTGGCCGATTCCGAGTCTCAGTCACCGATCAGGCTGGAGCGACCGTGCGCAGCATCGACACGCCGCTACTGGAACAACTCGCGGCGGCGAAGCTCAGTGACCTGTCTCAACTGGATTCCAAACTGCGCGAGAAACTCTTCGATCAATTTCTCGCGGATCACGCTCCGTATCAAAGCGAGAAGGCCGCGTTGGACCGTGCGACGCGGCAGTTGAGCGAAGTCCAGAACGCAGCGAAGAAGATCGACGTAATGGTGCTCGCCGAGCGAGCGGAACCGCGTCCGACGCATGTGCTCTTGCGTGGTGT
>CAIJTL010001548.1 GCA_903823545.1 uncultured Planctomycetaceae bacterium | reverse complement strand
CACAAACGTCTTATGCGGCAACCGGCTCGTCACGCGGAGCGATGACGGCTACGTAAACTCTCTTTACAAGAACAACAGCGCCTTCGATGTTAACTCTGCAGACATTCATCCGAGTCGATCAAAGACCTTTTTAGAATGCTCAGCTTTTGCGACGATACGCCGGAAACTCAACGAAGACTTTGATCGCTCCGTCGCGTCGATCGCGGAACGTCTCAAATGCCGTTTGAATATCGGCGAGCTTGTAGGTATGCGTCACGAGCGGTTTCACGTCGATCCGTTTCTCGGCGATCCACTGCATCGCCAGCGGAAAATCGCGACGAAAGCTCGGCCCGATGCTGGTGTAGACGGAGCCGTTCTTGAAGATCAGATCGCGCCAACGCAGACCATTGATGATCTCAGGGGCAACGCCGAAATACAGAATTCGTCCGCCATAGCCGAGTAGTTCAATGCAGAGATTGAATTGCTGTTCCGAGTGCCCGACCGCTTCGATGACGAGGTCGGCCCCTTTGCCGTCAGTCAGTTCTTTGACTTTCTCCAACGGACTTTCGGTTGCGTTGCAAATCGTGGAGGTGACGCCGGTTTTCCAACTCGTCTTCAAACGCGATTCGAGCTTGTCGATGCCGATGACCTGCCGTGCCCCCATCATCTTGCAGCAAGAGTTGAAGAGTTGTCCCATCGGACCTTGACCGACAATGACCACGTCCAAATCCAGGAGCGTCGGCAGCTTCTTCAATGCAAAGATCGCTGTTCCTAACGGTTGAGCGAGGACTGCTTCTTCGTCCGTACAACGCGGGTCGATCGCCACGCATTGTTCCTCGGTGACGACGTAGCGTTCCCACAAACCGTTCTGAGCGGTCGGCACGCATAGGACTTTGTCACCGACCTTCCAGCGAGTCCCGTTCGTCGCCATGACCGTACCGATCATTTCGTGTAGCGAATGCCCCAATTCAATGGGCCACTCGCCGCTCCAAGTGAAGTACGGCGTGTCCGACCCACAGAGACAGGTCAGTTCTGGCTGAAAGATAATCTCGCCCGATCCGCCCGGTGTGAGCTGCGGTTCCGGGACTTCGACAAGATCAATCCGATGCGGTGCGGTGAATTGGCCTGCGAGCACAACAAAAATCCTTTCAAGAGGAATTCACCACGGAGACACGCAGGACTCAGAGAGATCGACAATGCGACTCTGCGCCCTCCGTGTCTCCGTGGTGAAAACGTTTTCATGGCCCAATTTAGTGTTCGGGCTACTTTGCGGAAGTCACACAATACAACGCCTTGTTCGATCGCGAAAATACCTGGCCACGAGAAGGGGCGAGTGACGCACGAAAGACTTCGTCGCTCGCGAGCGGCAACGCATTTCGAGCGACGACTTCAAACGTCGGACCCGCTTTGAGTACGACCGTTTCGCCTAAGTCGCTTTGGAAATAGACCAAGTCTCCGACAGCGATCGGTGACGAAGTAAACTTGCCGCCGAGTCGTTCTTTCCAGAGTTCGCGACCAGTCTTGGCATCGTATCCGCAACCGACTCCATCCATGCTGACCACGATCATCACGTCATTGGCGATGATCGGCGAAGGCTGATCGCGGCCCGCTTTGCGAGGTGTGTGCCACGCCATGTGAGATTGAGTGACGTCGCCCTCACCACCTGGCTTCACGGCATAAACATCTCCCGCGAGTCCGTTGACCAAGTAGACCAAGCCCAACCCGTGCGTTGCTGTTGGTTCACCACGTCCGGCGAAGCTCTTGCAGAACCACAGCTTTTTGCCAGTGGTCGGGTCGTAGCTGGTGGCGCCGTTGAATCCGTTGAGTACCAATTCCTGCTTCGCGCCATTGGGGACCAGGATCGGTGAACTCCAGCCACCTCGTTCCGGGATATCTCGAGGAGT
>CAIJTL010001547.1 GCA_903823545.1 uncultured Planctomycetaceae bacterium | reverse complement strand
GGACCGTCCGCCTTGCCGTCACCGTCCTGGTCCACGTACTTGATCGGCTTGCCGTTCGCGTCTTTCTCCCAAGCATCCGGCTTTCCATCACCGTTGGTATCCACCGACTTCGGAAGCGATTCAACAACGTCCAAATGACCGTCGCCATCAAAGTCTTCGCCCGGATCGAGAACGCCGTTTCCGTTGCGATCCTCTCCCATGCTGACCGGTACTGTCCCGACTTTGAACAGCCCCGACCCAATCTCTAGCCAGTGCGACGGTCGCGAATAGACCGCCGACACAAACAACAGGAAGCCGATCACAATGACCAGCTTCGCCGACATAATCACCTTCAGCGAGTTAAAGATTTTACCGCCGATCAACAACGGCGAGACGCACATAAAGAAGATGCCGGTCGAAACAATCTTGTGGAGCCACCAGTGAGTCGTCTCGGGGTTGAACTCCGCGCCGATAAACATCTTCTCGATGACAACCGCCGCATTAACGACGAGATACGGGAAGATCGCTCCCCAGTCGAGCAGCACATAAAACAGCAGCCAGAACATCGGATGTGGCGGGATGCGGAACTTCCCGGTGAAGATCGGCTCGCCGGTGTAAAGCGTGTAGCGGCTGATCTCGATGTTGTAGAGCACCTGCACCAGGATGCTGACAGTCGCCACCCATAAGAGTGCCGCTCCGTACTTTGCAGTCACGGCTGGCCCGGATAGCCACTCGCCGCCACCGATGGCAGAGGCCCCCATGACCAAACCCGGCCCGATCATCGCCAAGATACTTTGCTTCGTGAACTTCGGAGCGTCGATCAATTCCGCAGTCGTCCAACGCGGCATCTGTTTCGAGCCAGGATACGGAGCTTCAAACGATCCGGAAGACGAAGACGGCTTGTGTTCGGTCATCAGTTTACCTTGAGCAGGAGCGCGAAAAGTCGGACACGAAGTCACATCACACTTGAAGAGGGCGAGACGATATCCCTGACCTCGCACTCTTGCCAGCGTCCGCGCGTGATGCTGCTCGACGGTTTCTGCCGACCTGACTCGGGAAGTGTCATGACTTCTGCTTAAGCCCCGTTTTGGGTTCAGCCTTTTGGAAAGCTGCGCCGATCATATGAGTCGTAGCGGTCGCAGCGGCGACGATGCGCTCATCGTCACGACTAGGATGCGGCGGATATTGCCGCATTGCAATTCACGCTCATTCAAAGTGTTTGCGAAGAGATTTGACGCCAACATCTGTTGCGCATCAGTCCTCTCGGACGCTTTGGGAGAGCGTGCGGTCGATCGTTTCAGTTTCGATCGCAGGTTTCATGGGGGGAAACATGACGCAGGCATCAAGTGCCTCGTCGTCTTTGCAGCAAGACGACGAGAGTGTCGGTATTTGGCAACAACTCTTTAAGTCACCGATTTTGTGGGGCAGCGTTGCGACTTTCGGCTTTTATGCCGCGATCCCGTTAGTGCCGATCTGGCGAGCTGAAATCACTCGTTATTTCGCGGGACATTGGATTGAGTATGTCACTTCTTTGCTGTCATTCATTGGTTTGGCGATTCTGGCCAAGAAGGGGCTACGACTCTCGGCCGAATCACAAGCCGCTCGATGGGCCGGCTGGACCGATTTAGAGGCGTTGCCGCTGGGTGATGCTGTACTGATTGCGAAGAAGTTGAAGGAAAAACAACAGGCCGCTCCTGCAAGCTGGCAAACGACTCACATTGCAAAGCGAATCCAAGAAGTCTGCACGTTCTTGCTTGGTCGCCGATCCGCGAAAGGACTCGAAGAGCACCTCCGGTATCTCGGTGAATTGGCTGCGGGCGATCTGCATTCGAGTTACTCGCTCGTTCGAACGGTGACATGGGCTGTTCCAATCTTGGGCTTTTTGGGGACGGTTGTTGGCATCACAGACGCGATCGCGAACCTCACACCAGAGCAGATGGAAAAGTCTCTCAGCAACGTGACCGCAGGCTTGGGAACGGCTTTCGATACGACTGCGTTGTCGCTCGGTTGGTCGATGGTGATTGTATTCACGACTTTTTTCATCGAACGCAAAGAGCAGAGCATTCTGGGAGCTGTCGAGGAATTCGGAAGTCGCCGTCTCGGAATGCTGTTGGCTGAAGAGCCAGCGAGCGCGAGTCCGCTCATTGCGGCAGAATCAAAAGCTGCCGAGTTGTTGTTGAGGAACGCCGAAGCGCTCGTCAATTCGCAAGTGTCTCTATGGCAGGAGTCGCTTGAGACCATGCGGCAACGTTGGACTCAATCGTTGGAACAGCAGCAACGACAGATCGAGAAAGCATTGCAACTCGGTCTGACTCAAACGTTGGAACATCACGTCCAACAATTGGCCGAGGTTCGGGCTAACGAACTCCACCTCGAAGCGTTTGGCCAAACGGTCAAGGCGTGGCAAGAAAACTTGCAAACCGTTCAGTCAACTTCGCAATCGTTGGTTGCGGAACTCAACGCTCAAGGTCGGTTGTTGCTGAAAATCACTGAGCAAGAAGAGGGTCTGCATCAACTTCAATCGCAGCTCAACACCAACCTGCAAGCCGTCCGAAACGCCGGAGCGTTCGAGGAAACCCTGCACACGCTCAATGCGGCAGTGCATCTGCTGACAAACCGGACACATTTGAAGGCAGCATGAGAGGCAGATTTACCACGGAGACACGGAGGACACAGAGAAGACAAAGCGGAAATGAGGAAAGGGGAAGGGATGATGTTGCTTGAAGGTGAGTTGAGTCATCGAGTGATTGGAGCAGCGATTGAAGTTCACCGAGAATTGGGGCCGGGACTTTTGGAGTCGGCGTATGAGGAGTCTTTGAGCCACGAATT
>CAIJTL010001546.1 GCA_903823545.1 uncultured Planctomycetaceae bacterium | reverse complement strand
CGAGTACTTGCCGAAGCTCGCCGCGAGGAACGACAAGTTCTCGATCGTGCGGACGATGCACCACATCGCGCATCCGCAGTTCCGCAACGAGCATCTCAGTTGCATGTACTTACTCCACACCGGTTCGACCGAGATGCCGGCGGGAGACACGAACGCCTCGATCGCGCAGCCGCGTGACGGACGCATCGAGTGGCCATCAATCGGCTCGATGATCGCGTTTGCCGCGCCGCCGGATGCGAGCGTCGGCTTGCCGGCAGGCATCGAACTCCCGCGCGTCAACCAGATGACCTATCCCGGCCGAGGCGCGGGACTGCTTGGCCCGAAATACGAACGCTGGAAAGTCGATCTCGCTCCGGTGTGCAAATCGCCCGATACAGCCGGCTCGTGCCCGAATTGTTTCAGCCACGACGACCCGAACGATCCCGCACGCGCGGCTGGCAAAGGTCCGAAGGCGTGGTGGGACAATTCAAGCTGCCGCGACGCCTCGTTCCGCTTACCGGACCTCGGTGGCTTAACCGTCTCATTGCCGCAGATTGAACGTCGAACCGATTTGCTTGCGCAATTTGAGGCGATGTGGCGGACGCGTCTCGCGTCCGAGTCCGACACGAGACGCGTTGTCCACGATGCGTGGGACGAATACAGCAAACAGGCCATGAAGTTGCTCGTGACCAGCCGCCCCGGCAAGCAGAACCCGTTCGATCTCACGCAAGAGCCGGACAACATCCGCGATCAATACGGCCGCGAAGAATGGGGCCAAGGTTTCTTGGTCGCTCGGCGATTGATCGAAGCTGGCGTGCGCATGGTGCAGATCAACCTGCGCGGCTGGGATACTCACCAAAATGCGTTCCGCGATTTGAAAGCCAAACTGCTGCCGTCGATCGACCATTGCTTGAGTGGTTTCCTCGATGACCTCGCCGCGCGAGGTTTACTCGACGAGACGCTGGTCGTGATGTGTGGCGAGATGGGCCGCACGCCGCGCATCTCGCCGATCACACCCGGCGGCAAGAACGCCAGCGGCGAAGTCTTCACTCCCGGCCGCCATCATTGGGGCGACGTCTTCCCCTGCTTCATCGCCGGCGGAGGCATCCGCCCGGGCCAAGTCATCGGCCAGACCGACTCACATGCCGGTCTGCCGATCAGCGACGCGTTCACACCGAGCGACCTCGCCGCCACGATCTTTCATTTGCTCGGCATCGACTCGCACGCCGAATTCCAAGACTCGCGCGGCCGTCCGTATCGCGTCTTTCAAGGCGAGCCGATTCGGCCGCTGGTGGGGTAAGCGAGTAGACCGGACGCCCACGTCCGGTCAATTCCATTGCCCGGACGTAGGCGTCCGAGCTACGCAAACACCTTCTGTACGACTTCGCCTTCGACGTCGGTCAGCCGATGATCGCGGCCCTGATGGCGAAACGTCAGTCGCGTGTGATCCAAGCCGAGGGCATGTAGGATCGTGGCTTGCAGATCGTGGACGTGGATTGGATCGGCGATCGGGTGATAGCCGAGGTCGTCGGTCTCGCCGATGATCTGGCCGCCGCGGACGCCACCGCCCGCCAACAGCATCGTGAAGGCGAACGGGTGATGGTCGCGGCCTTCTTTGCCGGGGTTGATGCCTCGGCGGACTTCGTTCATCGGCGTGCGGCCGAACTCGCCGCCCCAGATCACCAGCGTGTCGTCGAGCAACCCGCGTCGCTTGAGGTCGTGAATCAGCGCGGCAGAGGGGCGGTCGGTCTTGTCCGTGTTCTGCTTGAGCTTGTTGTTGAGGTCCGCGTGATCGTCCCAGGTGTAGTGATACAACTGCACGAAGCGGACGCCACGCTCGACCATCCGCCGAGCCAGCAGACAGTTTCGCGCGAACGTATCGGTCTTCTCGTCGCCGATGCCGTACTCAGCCAGCGTGTGCGGCGACTCCTGTTTGAAGTCGAGCAACTCCGGCGCGGCGGCCTGCATTCGAAACGCAAGTTCATAGCTTTCGATCCGCGTCGCTATCTCCGGATCGGGCTGCTGTTGCTGACGCAGCCGATTGAGGTCGTTGATCGCATCCAGCCTTTGTCGTTGTTGTTGACGAGTGACTCCGTCGGGATTCGCGAGATGCAAAATCGGATCCCCCTGACTGCGAAACGTCACGCCGCGATGCGTCGCCGGTAGGAAGGCACTGTCCCACAGAGCGGTCCCGGCGATGTCCCCCGGCCCGTTGTTCGACAGCAGCACAGTGAAGCTCGGCAAGTTGCGCGACTCGCAACCGAGGCCGTAAGTGATCCACGATCCCATGCTGGGCATTCCGAATCGAGGCACGCCGCACTGCATCTGAAGTTGAGCCGGATCATGATTCGGCACGTCCGTCTTCATCGTGCGAATCATGCACAAGTCATCGGCACACGTCGCCAGATGCGGCAAGTAGTCCGAGAAATCCATCCCGCACGCACCATGCTTCGTGAACTTGCGTGGCGAGGCCCAAACCCGCGCACTCCCTTTGATGAGCGAATCGCTCAATCCTTCCAGAAACGACGCCGGCACCGGTTGCCCGTGCAACTTCTGCATGACCGGCTTTGGCGTGAAGAGATCAAACTGACTCGGCGCGCCAGCCATGAAGAGGAAGATCACGTTCTTGGCAAGCGGCTCAAACATCGGCGGCTTCGGAGCGAGTGAATTGCCGGTCGAACTCGCCGACGCCGCGAACGTCGATTCGCCACTCAGCAACTGAGCCAACGCCATCGAACCGAGGCCGCACGCTGACCGAGTCAGGAACGCGCGACGCTGAAGCTGGCGAAATGAGTCGAAGTCGGTCATCTCAATTACTCCGAACAATGAACTGGAACACTAATCTCCGCTGATCTTCACTAATCATGATTCCTGTTTGCCTCATTAGCGACGATTAGCGCGGATTAGTGTTCCACCCTGTTTTCAATCCCGTGTGATGAACTCATGCAAGTTGAGTAGCACGCTGGCCAAGTTAGTCCATACGGCTGACTCGTCTTGGTTCGTGTCTCGTTGAGCATCGAAGTATTGCTGCAATCGTGTCAGTTCGGCTTCAGAGCCAGATCGACCGAAGCAGACTTTCCAGGCGAATCGTAGGCGGTTGTCGTCGCTCGCTCCCCCTTCGCGACGAACTCGTTCGGCAAACGCGCCGGCCATCTCACCGAAGACCGGGTCGTTGAGCAACGTCAACGCTTGCAGCGGCGTGTTGGATCGGTCGCGGCGCGTGCAGACATCGACCGGCGGCGGAGCGTCGAAAGTGATCGACTGCGCGAACGGCGAGGTTCGCAAGATGAATGTGTAGAGGCCGCGTCGATAGCGATCCACGCCTTCGCTGGTCTTCCACGAGTTGCTACCGAAGGCTTCCATCGTGACCCTCTCGTGCTGCGGCGGGAAGACGCTCGGCCCGCCGAGCTTGCGGCTGAGCAAACCGCTGACCGAGAGCGCAGAGT
>CAIJTL010001545.1 GCA_903823545.1 uncultured Planctomycetaceae bacterium | reverse complement strand
TAGCAGGGGTGGAGAACTTCGACCAAGAGGATTCTGAGCTTGGAAGGAAAGGCAACTTGGGAGATTGCCACGCTTTGAGAAAACGGCGACTTGGCAATTTAGGAAAGAAATTCCGCTCATCAGCCCTCGCGATCGCAACGAATGGCTCGACTTTTCCGTTTGTAGTGAATCGAACGATCCGGAAAGGCTGATCAAGAATGACGATCATAGGGCGGTCGTGTTATGCGGCTTTCGGTCGAGTCGGCGGTCAACGTCGAGCGACGAAGTGGGCAACACGACTACGAAGTTGGGACTCACACATTTCCCAAGGGCGGGGCTATGCGATTTTTGTCTTGGTTGGATGCGGTTAAGTCTCGAATCAGTACTCGTGAGGGGCAGCCGGTGCGACGTCGCGCGGCACAAGGGCCAGTGGCGGGACAGCTAGAGAGCTTAGAAAGCCGGTCGTTGCTGTCAGCCACCGCGTTGCTCATCAACAACGAACTGAACGTGATCTCGGATTCCAACGAGAACATTCAGGTCAGTTCCGTGAACACGAACGGGACACAGACGGTGCGAGTCCTGATCAACGGGATCGTCGCTTCGACTGTCGAAAGCGTGCCGACGACTGCGGTCACGTCGATTGTCGTGCAGGGAGGCAACCTGCAAAACTCAATCGACCTCAGTGCGGTCGGGAGTTTGACATACCCGAATTTGACCGGGATCAAGGTCGATGCCGGTCATGGAGCGGACACAATCCTCGGCAGTATCGACATTGACGAGACGCTCAACGGCAATCACGGCGAAGACCTCATCACAGGCCAGAATGGTGACTCGACGGTTCTCGGCGGCGACGGCAATGACACGATCATCGGAGCTGGTGGCAACGACAGCCTGCTCGGTGAAGATGGCAATGACAGCATCGACGGCGGACTCGGCAACGACACGATCGACGCGCATGATGGGAACGACACGGTTGATGCCGGAGCGGGAAACGACAGTGTTATCTCCGGTGATGGTGAAGACTCGCTGATCGGTGGACTTGGCAACGACACGCTCAACGGCATGATGGGTCTCGACACGATCGACGGTGGCGCGGGGAATGACGTGATCTTCGGCGGTGCTGGCGAGGACTCGTTGACCGGCGGTGCTGGGAGCGACTCAATCTTGGGGAATGACGGCACAGACACACTCGAAGGTGGGACCGACAACGACACGCTTGATGGCGGTGCAGACGGTGATTCGATCGTTGGCAGCGTTGGTGATGACTTACTAATCGGTGGGAACGGCCATGATTCGATGCAGGGGAACGATGGCGATGACACTCTATTGGGTGGATCGGGTCGAGACTTTGTGGAAGGGAACGCAGGTGACGATCAACTGAAGGGGCAGTCTGGCAACGACACGCTGTATGGCGGAGATGGTTTTGACTTGATCGATGGCGGCACGGGGAATGACTTCGTGGATGCTGGTGATGCGCCGGTCGATCCGCTTCCAGAGGCACCGCTGACCGCTCGGCTGTTTGCGATCGCTGACGATGGTCGCGACGCGATCGTCGAACTCAATCCCGCCACGGGCGCTGTGATTAATCGCTTTGCTGCACCGGAACCGATTAATGCGAGCGCTGATGCATTGGCGTTCGACGGCAAGAGCCTGTTCTTCCTCAACGGCTTCGGGACAAACTTGTTGTTCGAGTTAAATCCGAACACCGGCGTTGTGCTCCATGCGACGGAAATTCCGCGACCGAGCAATCAACGTTACGACGGACTCGCCGCATTGGGCGGGATGATCTACATCCAGGATTCATTCAATGACGACATTCTGCAGTTTGATCCGGTCAGCCAAGGCGTGGTCAACGTGATTGACGTCAACGGCGTGAATGGTGGAACGAACTTGCTCGGCGGCTTGGCGGGGATACTCGATCCGGATCGCTTGGTGGCGACGGTGGCTGGCGGACGGACTGTTGTGGAGATCAACCCGCTGACGGGTCTGATCACAAACAGCTTTACTCCCACGACCGTTTCAGCAGGGACTTACGCGGGTGTCGGCGTGGTGGGCGATTTGATCTTCCTCGGTGGCAGTCAGGTCGTGGCCGCTTCGCCGTTCGGCACGCTGACGTCGCTGGACGTCTTCAGCCGTAGTGGCCAATTGCAGAAAACGATGACTCTGCCGTTCGCGGTCTCCGCGTTTGGTGGCGATGACATCGGCAACGTGGGCGTGCCGCTCACTGATCCGGGTCAGTTTGACATCGTTATGAATTTGCCCGCCTCGGTGACGACGAGCCAACGTGTCGCGTTCGACAACGCCGAAGCGAAGTGGGAGTCGATCATCAAGGGTGATCTGCCCGACGTTGTCGTGCCCGGGCAAGGGACGATTGACGACTTAGTCGTGCGTTTCAACGTGCATCCGATCGACGGTTTGGGTGGCACGCTGGGTCAGACCGTGATCAACGTGCAACGACAAGATTCCTTGTTGCTCCCCGCACTCGCGACGATCGACATTGATTCGGCGGACCTCGTTCAACTGGAAGCCGACGGGCTGTTGGAAGACGCGATTCTGCATGAGTTGGGACACGCGTTAGGTTTCGGCACTATCTGGATTCAGCGAGGGCTGTTGGTCGCTCCGAATACCACGAACCCTCGCTTCCTCGGGTCTCAAGCCACGACCGAATACGACAAGCTGTTTCACACCTCCGAACCCAACGTTCCCGTTGAGAACGTGGGTGGTCCTGGTTCAGCCAATGTGCATTGGCGCGAATCGAAGTTTGGCAACGAGTTGATGAGCAGCTCGCTCAACACGACCGGCAATCCGTTGAGCCGCGTGACGATCGCGTCGATGGCGGACTTGGGCTATCAGGTCGATCTCACTCAAGCGGATCAATACACACCGCCGCCGGTGGGGAGCACAGTCGGTGCCAGCGGAGCGGCGATCGCTTCCACCGTGCAACCGGGACGTTGGTTGTTACCGAATACGACTCGACAATTCATCAAGCCGTTGGCTCCCACCGTTGTCGCACCGACGACGACACCGATCAGTACAACTCCGACGACTCCGGTTTCGCCGACGCTCGCCACGATCAACTTCAGTGAACTGTCATCGCGACCGGCTGACGGTGTCGCGGTGAAAGGCGCACTCTTCGACTACAAAGTGGATGGCCTCGATTCGACAGACGCGACGTTCGGCTCGGTCAATGGGCCGACTGCGAATACCACGGTCGGTCTGCTGAGTCCCGTTCTGGAAGGTGGGACAGCCGGTGTCTTGAGCGTCGATTTCGCATCACCGGCGAAGAACGTTTCGTTCTCGGTCGCTCGGAACGCAGACAGCCTCGTGGTGAATGGCGTGCAAGTCACGCTGTATGACGCGAGCCTGAATGTCATCTCGACTTCGACTGTCGTGCTCAGTTCGCTTAAAGGAACGGCAGAAGGCTCGTTCGCCTACACCGGGACGACTGGGGTCAGCCGAGTGGTTCTCGACTTCACGATTGGTGCGTTGATTGCCGACGGCGACCGCTTCTCGATTGATAACTTCGCGTTTGATTTGCTCGGTGCTCCCGGAGCGAACTTGTTCGGCGGTGATACGCTGATCGGTGGCGATGGCGATGACGTGCTGATCGGTCGCGAAGGGAACGATCTCATCAACGGTGGTGCCGGCAACGACACGATCGACGGTGGCGATGGCCGCGACAACGTTTTTGGCGGAACAGGCAATGACTCGATCAATGGCGGTGCTGGCAACGACACACTTCGCGGTAGCGGTGGCAAAGACACGCTCTTCGGGAACGCGGGCAATGACTTGTTCATCGCCACAATCTCCGACGGCATTGATCTGATCAGCGGCAACGAAGGCTCGGACACCGTCGAAGTCCGCGGTACGACGAAACAAGACATCATCGAAGTTGGTCAGAGCGCGGCGAGTAAGCTAACGGTGACGTCCGGCACGTCGCAGCAAACGATTGACGGCGATGTCGAACGGATCCAGGTCTTGGGACTTGGTGGGAACGATCGACTCGAGTTGCACGACCTGACTGGCGTGGCTCCGACTGAGCTGCAACTCGATGGCGGCAACGGCAACGACCGCATCATTGCGGACGCGAGTGCCGGGATCAGCGAGATTCGTCTGTTGTTGCTTGGTGCGGCCGGGAATGACTCGCTCGTCGGCTCCGCTGGCGGAGAATCGCTATTCGGTGGTGACGGCAACGACACGATCCTGGGCAACGGCGGCGATGACACGATCAATGGTGGAGCGGGTGATGACTCGATGTCAGGTGGTGCCGGTAACGATGTGATCGGCGGCGGGGCGGGGATCGCAACAATTGATGGTGGCGATGGCAACGACAGCCTCACCGGCGGTCTGTTGAACGACTTCATTACGGGCGGCTCTGGTAACGACACGCTCATCGGGCTGAACGGTGACGACGCACTCAATGGCATGGACGGCAACGACAGCCTCGATGGCGGGTCGGACAACGATAGCCTGCTCGGCGGAGCTGGTAACGACACGCTCGATGGCGGCACCGATAACGACACGCTCGACGGCCAGGAAGGTCTCGATCGTATCGACGGCGGTCATGGCAACGACTTCATCAACGGCGGACTCGGTGACGATACGATCCTCGGCGATGACGGCAACGACACGATCTACGGCGACAGCGGCAACGACTTGATCACCGGCGGTGACGGCAACGATCTCGTCCTGGGCAATGATGGCGACGACATCCTGCTCGGCGGCGACGGCAACGACACGCTGCGAGGTGCCGCTGGTCGCGATACGCTCCTCGGCGAAAACGGCAACGACAATGTCGATGGCCAAGGTGGTGCTGATACCGTCGCTGGCAATCAAGGAACTGACACCGTGACGGGAGCCGCTGAAGAGATCAAAGAGGCGTTCCAACTCAGCCCAACGATTCTCGCCAAGCTGATTTGAAAACAGGCGAGCGGCTACAACGAATCACGATTGTTGAAGGAGGGAGGGTCCGGACCCGATTTCTTCTTCCTACAGCAATCGTGATTTTGTTTTTTTGGCCGCAGAATAAAACGCGTTAACTACGGTTGTGTCCGGCCACAACGGAATTATTCAGCCAACAAAGCGCGGCGTTCGAGCCAGTTCACCAGCAACTCGTGAAACTCGCGTGTCCGCTCTGCGAAGAAGATATGTCCCGCTTTGGGCCACAGAACCAGTTCAGAGTTCGGAACGTGCTCAGCGATGCGTCGAGTTTGCGACACCGGAATATACGGGTCTGACTCGCCGCCACAGATGAGCGTTGGGCAGCGAATCTGGCTGAGTGAGTCGGTGGCATCCAACCGCGAGATGATGCGAAACAGCTCAGTCATGACACGTGGATCGTGATTCGCATACGCGCGGAAACAATCGAGCATGACCGGCTCGCGCAGCGCCGAATTTCGAAACGCCACATGATCGCCGATCGCTGTCGCCATCAGTCGGTCAAACAACCAACGGTGTCGGCTCACTGATCGAATACCGTTTTCAATCGCC
Organism: uncultured Planctomycetaceae bacterium; assembly: GCA_903823545.1. GTDB lineage: Bacteria > Planctomycetota > Planctomycetia > Planctomycetales > Planctomycetaceae > SXKJ01. The sequence continues at coordinate 1,220 of CAIJTL010001545.1, read as the reverse complement.
CATCGCGTGAGCGAACTCATGCTGAGTCGCTGAAACAAACCTAACCACCCGAGCCAACGTCCGCTCGTGAAACCGGAAATGCTCATCAAGCTGCGAACGCGCTGTGGGTAATGCGCAGCCAACGTCAGCCCAGTAAACCCACCGGTTGACCAACCAACAACATCGACCGGCTCATCGCCGACTAATTGCGACAACGCTTGCTCGTACCAGTCAGCCCAAGTCTTCGCGGTAATCGAAGCGCCTAGGTTGATGTGTCGCCGATCGAGTTGTGACGGATGATGTCCTGGTAGACTGAGCGATATCCAACGCCGCCCATCACGAATCGACGCCGGCAATATCGGCTCCCAGAGATCAATGCTGGTGGTGATCCCATGAATGAAGACGACTGGAGTTGTTCGCAACTGCTCGTTCGCGGTGATTGCCGCGAGCGATTGATGCGGCAGAGGAATGAGTTGTAGAGTCATGTTGCCCCCAGAGATTTGGCGAGCCGGGTAGCGTCAGCCCCCGGACACCAACGCGAGTTCGTCTACTTCACTCTCAACCGCTCCCACTTCGCTTGGAAGCCCGCTCGTTCAAAAACTTCCGGGTTGATCACTCCGCGAGGTCGACGGCCTTCGGCCATTTCGATCATCCCTTGGCACGCGGACCTGCCAATGTCTCGAAAAAGTTCATCAGTCCAAGCGATCGAATGCGGAGCTAAGAGAATGTTATCGAGCTGTCCCCAGCGGGGCGGACTTGTGATCGGTTCGCCGACGAAGCAATCGAGTGCCGCTCCGGCGATTCGTCGCTGCGATAACGTCGCAAACAAAGCATCCTCTTCGACGATGCCGCCGCGAGCTGTATTGAGCAAATACGCGGTCGGCCTCATCAACGACAATTCACGCTCACCGATTAAGTTTCGAGTTTGATCATTGAGCGGACAGTGAAGCGAGACGAAGTCAGACTGTGCCAGCAATTCGTCGAGCGAGACCGCCTTCGCGCCGGATTCCGCGATGACCGACGCTGGGACAAACGGGTCAAAGACCAGCGGCGCGTTCATGCCAAATCCGGACAACATCTTCAAAACCGCTCGACCGATCCCGCCGAAGCCGACAATCCCCAGCGTGCGATCGCGGAGTTCGCTCCCCATGTAACGACTGCGATCATCCCAGCGTCCTTCGCGAACGAGCGTGTCCTTCACACGAACATGATGAGTCAACGCGAGCATCCAACCGACGGTC
>CAIJTL010001544.1 GCA_903823545.1 uncultured Planctomycetaceae bacterium | reverse complement strand
GATCTCGGAGCTCTGTTGATGAAGGAAATCGCAGCTCGCAATTTCTTCACCGGAACGAATCCAGCGGCATTGCAGCAATTACTTCAGACGGAACCGCGATTAGTTTCGCAACTGAGTCGCATCGAATTCAGCTCACCTTGGCTGTGGCAATTCATCGCGAGAACTTACGCCGTGTACGGCGTCGTGTTGCGAAAAACATAGCGGTCATGCGGAGCGATGGCGGCTACATATCGCTGACAGCGGCTCGCCTACGTCAATATCTCGGTGATCGGTTTCCCGTGGTCGATATCGAGTCGTTTGCGTCCGGGGACTTCCAGTTGCCGGGAATCGAGACCGAGTTGATGTAAGATCGTGGCGTGGATGTCGGTGACATAGTGCCGGTTCTCGACAGCGTGGAAGCCGATCTCGTCGGTTGCACCGTGGACGATCCCGCCCTTGATGCCGCCCCCCGCCATCCATACGGAGAAGCCATAGATGTGATGATCGCGACCGTCCGCACCCTGTGAGCCGGGAGTGCGACCGAACTCGGACGCGAATAACACGATCGTCGAATCGAGCAGTCCACGCTGCTTGAGGTCTTTCAACAACCCGGCGATCGGCTTGTCGACCGCATTGAAGTTTCGTTCGTGATTCGCCTTCAAGCCGCCGTGAGCGTCCCACGCTCCGGCCCCGCCGGCTCCGTGCTGCACTTGAATGAATCGAACGCCTCGTTCGACAAATCGCCGAGCCGACAGCATCTGCATACCAAAGTCGCGCGTCGCGGGATCGTCGAGTCCATAGAGCTGCTGCGTTTCTTGAGTCTCGACATTGAGGCTGAGTGCTTCCGGCACAGACGTCTGCATTCGGAACGCGAGCTCGTAAGCCTTGATCCGCGCATTGAGTGCCGCATCATCCGGGTACTCGATGGCCTTGAGCCGATTCAGTTGGCCGACGAGATCAAATCCAATTCTTTGTTCGTCGACGCTCAAATCTTTTGAAGGCTTGCCGAAGTCGAGTGGATTACTGGGATCGACTCGAACAGGCACTGCGTCGTGTGCTGGACCGAGATAATGCCCGTCCTTGGCGTTCCAGTACTCGCGGTTGCCCATCGAAATAAATTGCGGCAGATTGTCGTTGAGCGAACCGAGTCCGTAATGGACCCAAGCTCCGAGCGTCGGGTACTCGCCATCGAGCATGTGCCGACCGGAATGAAATTGCGTTTGGGCTCCGTGGTTGTCGTCAGTTGTAAACATCGATCGCACGACTGCAATGTCATCGACACAACTCCCCACATGCGGCACCCAGTCGCTCAATTCGATGCCGCTCTCGCCGTACTTCCGGAAACCGACTTGCAATGGATACAGCTTCGTTCGCTGTTGCCCATTGGCATCATTGATGACGGTGACTCTCGCCAGTTTGAGTTTTTCTGGATTCTGAGCGTCTTTGTACGGCGTCTCGCTGATTGACTTTCCACCGAACTTGGTCAGTTCCGGCTTCGGATCAAACGACTCCGCCTGTGAAACTCCGCCGTTCATAAACAACCAAATGACGCTCTTGGCCTTTGGTGCGAAGTGCGGTTTCCCATCAGGAGGTAGCCAATTCGGAACCGCATCCGCCCGCACGACACCATCGCGAGCCAACATTGCTCCCAGCGCAAGCCCGGTGAAGCCCATGCCGACGTCCGACAAAAACGTTCGACGATGCACGCCGCAATGATTCGAGCAATTGCACGATGTTGAATTTCTCTCAAGCATGATCGGCGTCTCCACTTTCAGGCTGAGACCAGTCTTCAATTTTGAGTCCGGGAATCT
>CAIJTL010001543.1 GCA_903823545.1 uncultured Planctomycetaceae bacterium | reverse complement strand
GCTAAGAGAAAGCTTTCTTCAGAACACCGCGATTTTGCTTCGACAATGTTGGTCGCTCGGCAAGGCTGGTCGAATGGATGAAGTCGCCGAAATTTTGGGAACAGCCTTTGATCAGCAAACAGACAAGCAACGCAAGCGACTCATTGCTGAATCTGCTGTCGCCATTCCTCTGGAAATGGGCGAAGCCGACGTCGCCGAAAAGCAACTGAAGCGATATCGCGCGACAATTCGCGACAACCAATTGCGGACTTTTCTCGAAGGCCAGTTGGCTTTTCTGCGAAAAGACTACGACTCAAGTTACGCGAAAATGAATTCGGTGATCGAAATCTACCGCAAAGACAACACGGCCTCTCGTCAACTCTCTCAAGCGGCTCTCGGTTGGATTCGCCGTCTGGCCACTCAACAAACGCTGACCGAACAAGTGCGGCTTGCAGCCGAACTCACGCTTCGACGCTCTAGTCTCAACCGGGGTGACGAACCAGCCATTCGCGATGAGGCTCAGTCTTTGTTGAACTTGATTGAGTCCACGCCGAAAGAACCTCCTCCGCCATCGCTCCCGACTGTTGGTCGCACCGCCACAGAGGAAGAACTCAATGAGATGCCCTGAGCTTGCGGTCTTGTCCGCGATTCCAATTTCAGAATCAGATCGCACCGCGACAATTGAAAAGCGTCACGAAACGATGCTTGTGACAAGTTCGATGCAGAGCTATCCCCGCATCGACGTATCCGGCTTCAAAAACTGGAGTATCGGCGTCGTCGCCACGGTTGTGATGAGCGCCATTAGTACCATCATGGCAAACAGTGCCGGCGAAATGATCCCAAGATCTAAACCGATATTGAGGACGATCAACTCCATCAATCCGCGAGTGTTCATCAAGATTCCCAGAGAACTTGATGCTCTCCAACTAAGGCCCGTGAATCTCGCCGCGAGTGTCGTTCCACCAAACTTGCCGAGCGTGGCAACTGCAACGATCAGTCCACAGATCAGCCACTCTGCCGGGCCACTTACGAGCCCAATCTGAGTTCGCATCCCCGTGAAAGCAAAGAACGCTGGAAGCAAAAGAATCGTAACGACGTCTTCGAGTTTCTGCCGAATCACTCGTGCGATGGCGCTATCGTGTGGAAAGACAGCGCCTATCAAGAACGCGCCGAAAATCGCGTGAATTCCGATCGCTTCCGTTGCTAGCGACGACACCAACAAAGCGACAAACACCCAGGCGATCACTTTCGAGCTGACCTGTGTTTCACTCAATGCCCCTAATCTGCCGCTTGCAAATGGACGCACCACTCCTATTACCAATGCGATATATCCGCCGGTCAAAACAAAGGTCGTCATCGCACCTGAAATTTCGGACTGAGTCACCCCGACAACAAACGCGAGTAAGCACCACGCGGTGACGTCATCTGCGGCCGCGCAACTCAACGCGACTACCCCTAATTCGGTTCGCTCAATTCCACGATCAGTCAAAATTCGCGCGAGGACTGGGAACGCCGTGATCGACATCGCGACACCCATGAAGAGAGCGAAACTCGTAAACGGCACTCCCGGTGGGGCCATACTTGAATAAAGCCAAAGCGACAATGTGGCGCCGAGCAAAAATGGTGCGACGATACTTGCATGAGAAATCGCAACCGTTGTGTGAACCCGAGACCGAATCAGATCAAGATTGAGTTCCAGCCCAACCAGAAACATGTAGAGGATGACTCCCAGTTGTGCGATCAGCCCCAGAAATGGAGCCACCGAGGTCGGTAGAATCAGCGACATCGCTTCAGGAGAAATGCGTCCCAGCACTGACGGTCCCAATGAGATTCCGGCAAGAACTTCGCCGATCACTCGCGGTTGTCCCAAACGCGCGAATATCGCACCCAATCCACGCCCACTGATGATGATCGCAGTCAACGCCCCCAACACATGAGGTAAGGTTTCAGCCTTTGGTACCGACCGTTGAGCATGCACACTCTTTACCGTTTCAGTTGTGATCACAGAAACGGAAGGACTTTCTCCAAACCATCGAATGACAAAAAAAAGTCCAACGGCGGCGAACAGCATCAGAGAGTAAGTTATGGCCAACGACCATGGTCTTATCTCTTGTGATACTCCGGACGTTGTTTTGCCACCCCAGGTCATCGTCTAACTCTCTACGCTACCACATTCCGCAAAACAACGCAGTTTGCCAACTGAAACCGTGAGGTGACGACTTGATGCCTAATGTCCATGACAAGCTAATGGCGCACAACGACTCAACTGCGGTGTGATGCGTCTCGTTTTGAGCAACCAATCTCTAAGGTCTCGGCCCATCTGGTAAGAAAAGCTCATTCAACTTATTTGCCGCGATCTCTTCCGGGGTTCCCGCATCCCACGATTTAGGCGCTCGCTTTTCCTCTGAGTACAGCGTCTCCATCGGTTCCCAGACGGCATCAACGCGGTCAGTAAACAAATCGCCGATGAGCAAATCGGTGACGGTGTTCTTCAGGTGCGGATAATTTTTGACGAACCGCCCAAAGCTGAAGCCTTCGTAGTATTCACAGACCAGGCGACGCATTCGATCGATTCCTTGATTGAGTGCCGGTCCCCATTTGCCGAGTTGAGCGGCGGTCGTGTCACTCGCTTGTAGTCCCTCGACGATCGCATCAGCGGCCATTTCCCCCGATTTCAGCGCCAGTAAAACGCCCGACGAGTACAACGGGTCCAGAAAACCAAACGCGTCTCCGATCAACACCCAGCCGTTACCAGCCACTTCCTTCGCACGGTAGGAGTAATCTTTCGTGGCAAAGTAGCCGGTTACGCGTTTCGCATTCGCCGTGCGCTCTTGAACGGCGGGGCAGAGTGCGACTTCTTCAAGATAAGTCTGCTCGTGGTCGCCTCTCCCTTTGAAGAGGTAATCAAACGGCCCAACGACCCCGATGCTGACTCGGTTGTCATGCAGCGGAATGTTCCAGAACCAACCCTGTTTATTGGGAGTCTGAATGACAATCGTCGCACCTTCGTCACGACCAACGTCACGATACGCCCCTTCCCAGTAGGTCCAAATCGCACCCTTGTTGAGCAACGGGTCCCAAACTCGCAGCTTGAATTTGTTTTGCAACAACCCGCTTTGGCCACTGGCATCGACTACCACCTTCGCGCGAACCTCTCGATGCGAGCCGTCTTCCAGTTGCACTTTGACGCCGACCGCACGATCTCCTTCAAAAAGCACGTCGAGCACGCGTGCTCCTTCGTGTGCATTCACGCCGTGCTCGCGAGCGTTGTTCAACATCATCAAGTCGAACTCGCTTCGTACGACCTGCCAAGTTTGCGAGCATTCGTGTGGCTTGTTGTCTGCAAAGTAGAACGGAGCGGACAGTTTTCCGGTTGCACTCACGAATTGCACGCTGTGTTTGTGAACGAAGTGGCTGGCCTTCATCTTCGGCAACATATTGAGCCGTTCGAGCACCCAGTAGGTTTCCGGGATCAACGACTCGCCGATATGAAATCTTGGAAACTTCTCACGCTCGAACAGTTCAACCCGATATCCCTTTTGGGCAATCAAAGTCGATGCGGTCGAACCCGCCGGGCCGCCTCCGATGACCACGACATCAGTTTCAAAAACGACTGGTGCAGCCGCACTAACCATGATTTGCTCCGAAAAAATGTTTGATGTCGTTGTCGACCGGTTTTCACTTTCAGCGATCAAGACAATTTAGTTCACACGTTATTGCCAACTACTCTCATCTTCTTCATGCGGACCGCGGGCTGTTCGCAGCAAAATGCTGAGTTGCTTCAAGTCCGCCGCGGACATGTGCCCCAGTTGTCGAGCGTGACATTCCTGTAACGGACCTGCGATCTCGTTCAACAATTTGATCCCGTCTGCGGTAATACCAATCTCCACAACTCGCCGATTTGCCGCCAATCGATCGCGAGCCACCAATCCGCGCTCCTCAAGTTTGTCCAACATGCGTGTGATATCTGGAGCCCGCGAAACCAACCGAGCGGCCAACGTCAATGTTGGAATTGCTTCTGGATGAGCTGCCCGAAGCAATCTCAGCACGTTGTATTGCTGTGGCGTCAAATCAAATCGACCAAACAGTTCATCTTCCTGAATCCGGAGTCGGTCATAAGTCCGCCACAAATTCAGAAACACTTCCTGTTCGAGCGAATCAAACCTCGTCGCCCTCCGAGTCAGATTAGTTCGAGGAGTCCCCATGCCAGGAAATTACTCCTCCGGACAATAGTTGTCCAGACAACTGTTGTCGAAACCGGCGATATTGACCGACTGTCGCCACATGCAATTAACGGCACTTGCCGGATTTTGCTTATTTGGCGACGGATTACGCGGGCTTGTGTCGCCACCAATTTCTCAGCACGGCTACAAAACGGAGATCCGCTTTTTGTGAAACCATCTCAAGAGGTGAGAAACCACGCAGCCAAGCCAGCCACAGCGTCAGGGCAAAACAACCGGCACCAATTGCTCGATTGGGCCAAGCCCTCAGCTCCCACTGGCCAGACCAAGTCCATTGCCATGCATTCGAGAACGGCAGCAAATACGGGACTGGCCATTGATAGTTGTCGACTCCGCGCGAACCAATCACATCGCACAGCAAGTGCAGGTGAAACGTCAAACAAGCCAGTAACGTGGTTTTCCAATTTCCTTTCGATATCCACGCTGCTCCGGCCGTGACCAGTGTCGCGAAACCGACGTTATGACAGAGGATGTGGTGATAGTCGCTGAACCACAGCAGCGGCTGATCCCAGCCGATCGTCAGCCAGTTTTCGATCGGATATCCAAAACCGTCGATGTCGGGGATCGCTCCCGCCAACGTCACGATCGCTCGGTCTCGCCGCGTGGTGGTTGATTCAGCAGCAATCACCCAACTGACCAGAAAGTGTGTGGGTGGAATCATTTGGTCTTTCGCGGTCAGTTGTCGTCATGAGCGAAGCGGCTCAAGGTAACTTCCGACGCGTCGTTGATTGAGTGGTTTGCGTCTTCTTCCAGTCGATGCTACCGAAGCCCGAACCGTGGCTGAGTTTTAAGCCGTGCGGCACGACAGCCACTCGTAGGCCGATCAAACCATTGGCCGGCAGGTTGTTCGCGTCAGCGGTTCCCCAGTGGGTCACTTCCTCATTTGGCTCCAGCAGTCCGAGCGTGAGCGGACGCGTTCCGACCATCTCTTTGTAAACAGCGAGCAAGTGGCCTGGTTCGGAGTGCCCTAAACTTCCGCCAGCAACAAACATCTCAATGCGCCATTTCGAACTGCGGTTGCCGCTGATGACTTCATCGCGAATCCACGTCCAACGAAATTGACCGGTGATCGGCTTGTTTTCAGCCGCCATGAGGTAAGCGCCATGTGATGGCAGCGGCACGGTTTCATTGTCGCGCCGTGTCACGATCTCAAACGTAGCAACATGCCCCGCCGGGATTGTGAACTCCGCGCCGATGCCATTCGCAATCGAGTTCAGCGAAGGGAGCGGCTCAAACTGGTTCGTGGATGTCATCAGCGTCATTCGGCGCTGAGTCGAATCGGCCATGACCATCAACCCAGCCCCGGAGGCTCCTGCAAAGAACAGCACCCAGGTGACGTAATGCCAAACCATCGAATGGGCGTTGCCAGAATGCCGCCGCTCCAGCCAGCGACAAACTGCGAGTGACGCCAAACCAAACAAAGCCACGAAGTGCGTCAGCGTGATGAATTCAAATCTTGCATGCTGGCCAGATCGCGATGATTCCAGCGTGAGCCACGCCGATGGTTGTCCCACGAGAAACTTGGTGACTGATCCATCGAGCGATTGTGTGTTCGTGCTTTGAAAGCTGAAAAAGGCGATCAAGCAGGCGGCGTAAATCAACGCCGTCGCAGTCCGCAAGATCATGACGAACCAGCGCTCTAGCAGCAGCCAGCCTGTGAGCCAGCCCAATAAATAGGGGAGACTTTCTTGAGAAATCGACTCCGTGACCACCTGAGGTGTCGGATACCGGGAGGGCGAGGCTCCCGCCAAGCCGTACTTTTCAGCAGCTCGCGGCTCGGCAGGAGTGTCGCCCTCTCGCTTCTCTATGTGATTGCGTTTGAACGCGGCAACGACCTTTGGTCGGGTGAAGTAAACCAACTGGCCGATCAGCGACGGTAAAGCGATTCCCAGGATTCCGAGAAAGAAGCCTCCAAAGATCAGCGGAGCCAGAAGATCTTGATCCTCAGCCGTGTAGCGATCTGCGGCGAGTGACCTGCGCATGTCGGCGATCGTGTGCGGGATCACTGCTTGAGCCAAGTATGGCATATCGATGACGAGTGAGGCCAATCCGTAAATGCAGACTCCGATCAAAAGCTTTCTTGCCCACGATTGCCACAAATACAAGCCAATGCTTGAGGCGAACAACCCAGCCGCCATGATGGAGCCCAGTACGCTGGAAACCAGTCCCCAAGTTCGCCAAATCGCCGGAGTCGATTCAGGAAATGGCGGTGGAACCGGGCCAGAGTTGGCCAGCATCAATCCGATTGCCGAGAGCAGATTGAACGTGGCCACCACAGAAACCAACTTTGGCCGCAATAAGTTTGACGGTGTTGATGGAAACGAAACCTGATTTGGCTCGATCGCATTTTCCGACCTCATGTGTCTGGCAATTACTCGCCAGGCCAGCCGAGCAATCAAGATGCAGACCAGAAGCACGGCGAGCGTATCGAGTACCAGAAACATCTTGTTGGGGCGAAGTGTCTCGTTGGGTGCGAGATAGCCTGACAAAACACCGTTCTTGTAGAAATACTGTGTGTGAGCCTCAGTCCAAATCGCAATCTGAGCAAGATGCGTTAACGCGAATACGCCAAATCCAACAATGAGCAACGGAACGATCAGGACATCAGCCACCGCCAGAGACAGCCCGATAATCGATCCACCGGAGCGCTTGATGTGTCGAATGGCGAGCGCACCGAAAGTCGGCGTAACGATCGGCGAGCCGACACCGGTTGTTAACAGAACGCCCATAAAAATCGTCATCGCGAGCGGCGGTTGCTCATGGATCAAGTCCGTCGGCAGAGCAGTACCGTTCCAGACACGGCTCAACATGATGAAGTACCCGATCGGAATGAAGGCGATCACCCCAAAGAACGCCCAGACTGCACCAACAATTGCGAAACGGCTGACGAGAGGCTCGCAGGATCGCTGTCGCGCGGCTTCTATCTGTACGCTCCTCGACGCCGGTTGCGGTGATTGCACGACGGCGAACATCAGCCCGCTTGTGACATGTTCCACATCAGTCTTCAATTCGCTGACGTGCTGATAGCGTTGCTCCGGTTGCTGCTCCAACGCCCTCAAGACGATCTCGTCCAACCGCACATCAACTTGGACTCGCTTGGATGGTGGAGCGAACTTACCCATCGGCAATTCGCCGGTGAGCAGTTCGTAGAAGACGACCCCAAGCGAATAGATGTCGGCGCGGTGATCGACTTCGCGCGACCCCTGCATCTGTTCGGGAGCCATGTAGCGCAGCGTCCCCATCACCTGATGTGTTGCCGTCAGCGAATGATCGCTGGCGTCTTGCCCCAGCAGTTTCGCGAGTCCGAAGTCGGCGATCTTCACTCGGCCCCGCTTGTCGATGAGGATGTTTTCCGGCTTGATATCCCGATGCACGATCCCTTCGTCGTGAGCGAACTGCAACGCCTCACAAATCTGCGGCACGATCGCCAATGCCTCCGTCGGCGTGAGCTTCCCGGTTTGAATCGTCTGCCGCAGATTCGCGCCATCCACGAACTCCATCACGATGTAGTACAGTCCGCCCGTGCTCGTAGTGACCGCATTCATGCGGTCCACCCCAGGCTCGGTCATCGCGCCCCGATAAATCGGGTCACTACGAACTTGCCCGAAGTCATACACGGCCACAATGTGCGGATGGCTCAACCGAGCGAGCGCGCGAGCTTCTCGTTGAAAGCGTTCGGCGAACGTGAGATCGTGACTGATCTCCGGCGGCAAAATCTTGACCGCCACGAGCCGATCTAATCCCGGCTGCCGAGCCTTGTAAACCGCCCCCATGCCTCCCTTGCCGAGCAGTTCCAGGATCTCCAACTGCGGAAACAGTGGAGCGAGTTCCTCGACTGACGGCGGGAGAAAACCCGAAGCGGGCGGAGTGGCCTTCGTCGGCCCAGGCTCGGCGGGCACCTCGCCCTCCTTCGACTCGCCTTCCCACTTCGCAGATTGGCTGTCATTCGCCGCCTTGAGCAGGCAGCGCGGACAGAGACCGATCGGTGAATTGGCTGGTATCTCAGCACCACAATTCGGGCAAAGTCGCAATTCGATCATGACGGAAATCCTGTTTTGAAATGAATCTGCCCGTCTCTAAAGAATCTACGAACCTTTGTGACACAAATTTTTCAATCCTCAGAAATTAAAACTAGAGAGTCCAATCTTGGGGCTAACTGCCCAATGCCTCAAACAGTCGGCCGATCTCATCATCGACATCGCCGTCATGTTCAACCGTCGCCGCGACCTCCATCCGCAGTAATTCTCGGTAACGCTTGCGCAGCCGGTGAGCCGCTTGCCGAACGGACTCTTCGCTCATCTGCAACTCCGCGCCAATCGCCAGGTAGTCGATCGCTCCACGATCGCCAGTCAGCGTCTGTTTGAGCAGTTCAAAGTGCCGCGTTTTCCCTGAGGCATCGAACTCAGTACGTAATCGTTGGACAACAATCTCAAGCAGCGACAGTGCCCACTGGCGTTCAAACTCTCGTTCTGGAGTTTGTAATTGAGCTGGCTCTACTTGAAGCCGCGACTCACCCGAATCCCAATCCAGTGACAAACACTGAAGATCGCCACCTCGCTTTCGGGCCCCCTCTCGATCCCATTCGTTCGCCAAAAAGTTCTTCAACGATGTCAGCAGAAAGCTTCGGAAACGACCTCGTTCCGGCGAAGCACTGGCGAGGACATTTTTATCGAGGAGTCGAGCGAAGAAATCCTGAGTCAAATCCTGAGCCCGATGGACGTCAGCCACTCGGCGTCGAACATAGGCATACAACGGAAACCAATACCGCTGACACAGCGTCGCCAGAGCGAGTTCAGCTTGCCGGTCCACACGATGTCCAGCACGTAACACCAAACTCCATTGAGTCGATGCAAATTCACTCGCTTGTCGCTGCGGCCAATCGTTGTCCGGTGAGGCTGTCATCCCAGTGACTCTATCGACCGCTAGTCGAGAGATCATCCTCGTTGCTGTACCCGCTCAGGGTCAGTCCCACAAATGGAAGACGGAGTGGGATGTCCGCTGACTGGATAGGTGGTCCACCTTCATAACAGGTTACTCGCCAACTCGGCGAGTTCGCTGCGTTCCCCTTTTTCGAGCGTGACATGGGCGAACAAGGGTTGGCCAACCATGCGGTCGATGAGGTAACTTAGGCCATTGGAGAGGGAGTCGAGATAGGGGTGGTCGATTTGTTGTATATCACCGGTGAAGATGATTTTCGTTCCTTCTCCTGCGCGAGTGATGATCGTCTTGATTTCGTGCGGCGTGAGATTCTGAGCCTCGTCAACAATGAAGAAGACTCTCTGCAAACTGCGACCTCGAATGTAAGCAAGCGGCGTGACTTCCAAATGATTTTCTGCCAAAAGGTCTTGAACCTTCGGGAGCCGCTCGAGGTCAGCTAACGGATGACGCATGACGGCCATGTTGTCGTAGAGGGGTTGCATGTAGGGATCGAGCTTGGCCGCGATATCGCCGGGGAGAAAGCCGAGATCGCGATTGCTCAATGGCACCGCAGGCCGAGCCAACAAGATTTGCCGATATCGCGACCGACATTCCATCGCAGCGGCGAGTGCCAGAAGAGTCTTCCCCGAACCAGCCTTTCCGGTCAGCGTCACTAGTTTCAGGTCATCGTCGAGCAGTGCTTTCAAAGCGAAGGACTGCTCGGCGTTCCTGGGGCTGACGCCAGAAGCACTCAGGCGATCGATTCGGACAAACGAGTTGTCGGCGGATTTGTAGGTTGCCAATACCGACTTCGATCCATTCCGCAGGATGAAATTTTCATTCGCCAATGGATGAGTGACGCAGTCCAATTGCTGAGCGGGGACTTGTCCATTGCTGGTGAAAAACTGGCTGACGGTTTCTGCAGAAAGACCTTCGATCAATCGTTTGCCGGTATAAAGCTTGTCGAAACTTTCCACCTTGTCGGTGCTGTAGTCTTGAGCGGTCAGCCCAAACGACTTCGCCTTCATACGCAGGTTGGTGTCTTTTGTTACCAACACAACAGGGCGAGGAGTTTCTTGCTGTTGGAGCGTGAGTGCTACGTTCAGGATTCGATGGTCGGGACAGTCGGCGAGGAACGCTTCCTTCAGTCGCTGGTTGTGCCCTGTTTCCAACACGACACGAATCGAGCCAAGACCATCACCGAGCGAGGTTCCTTCGGCAGAGAGTACATCGCCAGTCAGTTCGTCCACGCGACGGAGAAAAGCGCGGGCTTGAAAGTTGATGTCCTCGTTCCCCTTCTTAAAACGGTCCAGTTCTTCGAGGACCGTGATCGGGACGGCGACGTCGTTCTCTTCAAAGTTCCGCAGGCAGCCTGCATCGTGCAGGATGACATTGGTATCGAGAACGAACAGTTTAGAACTCGCACGCAACATGGCATCCGTCATTCGATCCTCCCTGATTGGCGACCATATTTGAATTGGCACACCGGCATCCGTTTCGGCGAGGAGGAACCTATCCGCGAGGTACCTGTCGGTCAACGACTGTTTTGAGAATTCATCAATGGATTGAGTGGCAACGAGAGTGCATCCATGCGATCCTAGTCAACGACTAAGGCGATTTGTTTTTGAGTCGTTACGCTCTCGTCCCCATCCTTCTCAATGATCTCATCATGGCTGAACCGGTTCTTGTTCGTGGTGGTGTTACAAGAACGATGGTTGTGTTTCGAGTACTCGCAGCGCTGATTGCTCTTTGTGGAGTGATGGTGTTGTTGTTTGGTGACTCGACGCTGGGGGTTGTGCTTTGTGTTGGCGGTGGCGGACTCTGGATTGTGCTCGAAGTTGTGAGTGCAGTGCAGCGTTCTCGCCGTGAGTGGATCGAAGATACTGCGGAGGGGTTTATTCACACCGACCGACACGGTGAGCGAGCGTTTGATGACGAGCACGTTGTTGCAATCGCGTTCGAGCAGCGCAAACTATTTTCCAACGGTGTGGCAAAACAGATTCAGCGTACCTGTCGTCTGTGGACAATCGACGAACCACGGCCACTCGAACTTTTGAACAAGTTTCCGATTGTCGCCGCAGATCCGTTGGCCGAACTGATCCGTCGTTTGATGGAACGGGTGCGGAGCGAATTGGAAACTTCGTTGAAACAGAAGGAGCCTGTCGAAGGTGAGAGTTGGTGGATGGACGGTGATTCGTTTAACGCAATCATCGATCGCCTCGAAGTGAGCACGCCGATCTCCGACCTGACGGAATGCGCCGTGTTCGACAATCAAATGTGCCTCTGGCGACGTGGCCAAGACGATGCCTTTGCGAAGTTCCCCGCAGGCTCGCAAAACGCCTGCTTGTTGCCTCTCTTATTGGCCGAACAACTCAAGCAAGAGTCCGAAAAGAATGACTCCAACGACGGGCCAGGGTTGGGACGAATTCTTTTTGAGCGACGAGCGAAGAAGTTCACGCGAGTGATCACAGCGATAATCTCATTTGTGATTGGACTGGCTGCAATCGGCTTGTTATTCGACAAAGATCCGGGAGCCAAAATTGCTGGTGGCCTGCTGTTGGCAATAGCGGCTGGCTTGCTTTATGCGTCGATTGCAATGAAACGATCCGTCTTTCGATGTCAGCAACGTGGCGTGATGAAGGTCTCGCTGTTCGGCGAGCGGCAGTTGAAGTTTGCCGATACAGGCTCGTTCACGTACTCAGCCACTCGGCACTATCACAACGGGGCGTATGTCGGCACGCACATCAATATGAAGTTTGAACCGCTGCCTGAATCGAACACTCGACCAATTGCTTACAACACGTCGGTGCAAGGAGAAGATGCTTCGCTGGAAGAGCTGCGAGATTTTATTTCGCGAGCGATCGCCGGGCGCATGGCCGAACGGCTAAGTGCTGGGAAAACCGTCAAATGGACAAGCAATCTGACCTTTGTCGAAGGTGGCTTGGAGTATCGTCCCGGCGGATTTCTCGGGCGCAAGCCAGCCGTGACGCTCCCCTACAGCGAATATCACGGCTACGGGTTGGATCAGGGGACGTTCTCGATTTTTCGCAAGGGTGCCAAGAAGGCGGTGATGACAGAATCTGCATCCGCCCCCAACTTCTTTCCCGGCTTCTATCTGTTGCAGTTGCTGCTTCACATTCCCAACTCGGCTCAAGACGTCGCACAGGAAGGTGAGCCTGTCGAGTCGTGATTGATTCGGTGTCGAATCGCTTTCGTCGAACTTCAATGAAACGATGAGCCTCGCAAATCGACAAGGTTCATCAATAGCGTGGCAGGCTGGAGTCGATTTCAATGGCCCACTGATCGATTCCACCAGCCATGCTTTGGGCTTTGGAAAAGCCTTGTTGCCGAAGCCAATTGGCGACTCTCAAACTGCGGCCTCCGTGATGGCAGTGAATGATGATGTCGGCATCGCGCTGTGATTCGAGTTCGCCGATCCGGTTCTGGATTTCGCTCATCGGCAATAAAGTGGCGGCAGCAATTGCGACGGCCTGGTGCTCGCTCGCTTCGCGACAATCGATGAAGACAAACTTGTCTCCTGCATCAAGCCGAGCCTTCACTTGAGCACAGGTGACTTCGATAGGAGTCGCATTTGGGGTCGCGGACATATTCGTCTTTCGTCGGTCAAAAGAATTCGTGGAGCGGCCTGATAACTCTCGCAGGCCAGCACGTCGACGGGAGCATAACGCAGATTGAGAAATCGGTCATCAATTGTGGCGGTTTCAAAAAAGCTCTCTGTAATCAGTGGTGACCTTCGCACTGCGAGTGGAGAGCTGGATCGGGCTGCGCTAGAATCCCATGCGAATTCGCTCAGCATTTTTTCGGAACGGAGACGGTTTCATGCGTCAGTTGATCGGTGCGTTGTTGATTGCGTTAGCCAGTGTGAGTTCCATCAATGCCGCCGATGCATGGCCTCGGTTTCGAGGGTTGAACGGTTCGGGCTTGGCAGCGGCTGGATCAAAGTTGCCGACTGAAATTGGCCCAGATAAGCACGTCGTTTGGAAGGTCGCGTTGCCTCCCGGCCATTCATCGCCAGCCGTTGTCGGCGATAGAATTTATGTGACAGGCGAACGCGAACAGAAGCTGGTGACGATCTCGCTCGACAAGCTCAGTGGCAAAATTCTGTGGGAGCAAGAAGCGCCGCACGAAAAGTTTGAGCGAGTTCATGGCATTGGGAGCCACGCACAGTGCAGTCCGACGGCAGACGATGAGCGGGTCGTTTCACTGTTTGGTTCATGTGGACTGTTTTGCTATGACCGCGATGGCAAAGAGCTTTGGAAGATCCCAATGGGACCTTTCAAAAACGAGTTTGGAGCGGGGAGTTCGCCTCAAATCGTCGACGATCGAGTCATACTTTGTCAGGACCACGATCAGGATTCCTTCATCGCCGCGTATGACAAACAAACTGGGGCGGTCATTTGGAAGACGGATCGGTCGGAATTTCCTCGCAACTATTGCACGCCGGTCATCTGGAACGTGAACGGGCAGCGGCAAGTTGTGGTGGCCGCAACGTTGCGAGTCATCGGGTATGACTTCGAGACAGGCAAAGAACTTTGGACCGTGCGCGGTATCTCGCGAGCGGTCTGCATGAGTCCTGTCATTGGCGGCGACAACATGCTGTATGTCGCCGGTTGGGCTCAAGGGGGCGACGAGGCGGAACGCATCTCGGTCGAACCGTTTGCCGTGGTCAAGAAAGATCTCGACAAGGATGGCAATGGGACGCTCGAAGAAAAAGAACTTCCCGAAGGTGACATCAAGAAGCGTTTCCCGCAGGTGGACCGCGACAAGAGCGGCTCAATCACCGAGAAGGAATACGAATACTTCCGCATGTTGTTCGAGCAAGGAAAAAACCTCGTCATCGCGATCAAGCCCGGTGCGAAGGGTGAGGCGACTGAATCACACTTGGTTTGGAAACAACCGAAGTTGGTTCCGTTTTGCTCGTCACCCCTCTTCGCGAACGGACTGATTTTCACGATGAAGGATGGCGGCATCTTGGCGAGCTTGGATGCCCAAACCGGCAAGCATCTCAAACAAGGCCGCGTGTCAGGAACCGAAGACTACTACAGCTCACCTGTTGGCGGCGACCGCAAAGTTTATGTGATCGACGAGGAAGGCCGCCTCACCGTCGTTAGCTCCGAAAAAACTTGGAGCATCCTGCACACCGCCGAGTTCGGCGAGAAAACATTCGCGACTCCTGCGATCGTCGACAACAAGATTTACTTGCGAACCAACGGGCACTTGTACTGTTTCGGCGAATGATTCGGGGGCTTATTCCCTAACGCGGGTGCTTGGAGAGCGTTCAACACAAACGCGCAGAGGACGCGAAGTAACGCAGAGAATTCAATCTCTACATACTTCGCGTTGAAACGTCTTCGCAGATCACCGATATGCTCGGCGAACTGATTAACTCGGAACCGATGCGGCTTCTTCAGCACGTCGTTCGGCGAGTTGCTTCATGATCGTTGCAATGGCGTCGGCAACGGGGACTTTGATTGGCTCAGCGGCGGTGCGCCACTTGAGTTCGATCAAGCCTTCTTGCAGCCCCTTGCCGCCGATGACGACTCGGAGCGGGAAGCCGATGAGGTCGGCGTCTTTGAACTTCACACCAGCTCGTTGAGCACGATCATCCAGCAAGACATCGACACCCGCTTTTTGAAGTTGTGTGTAGACCGACTCGGCTGCTTCGACCACGGTCGCTTCTTCTTGCAGCGGGATAACGACCACTTCATACGGTGCGACGGCCAGCGGCCAAATCAAACCATTCTCGTCGTTTTTTGTTTCAGCCAGAGAGGCGATGATGCGGTTCACTCCGATGCCGTAGCAGCCCATGATGATCGGATGCCGTTGTTCCTTTTCGTCGGAAAAGTACGCTTCCAGTGATACCGAGTACTTCGTTCCCAGCTTGAAAACGTGACCGATCTCGATGCCGTGAACCAGTTCGAGCGTCCCTTCACCGCGCGGACTCGGATCGCCCGCAACAGCGTTGCGGAGATCGAACGTTTTCTCCAGCACATAATCGCGACCGACATTCACGTTCGTGAGATGATGGTCGCCCTCATTCGCGCCGGTGATCGCGTTAACAATCAACGGGATGTCGTGGTCGGCGATGATCGGGCACTTGATGCCGACTGGCCCCGCGAAGCCGACGGGCGCTCCGGTCACTTGCAGAATCACTTCCGGGGTTGCCATTTCCAGCTTGGTCACACCGAGTGCTCGGCGAATCTTTCCCTCGTTTGCTTCGTGATCGCCGCGAATCAGCACCGCCACTGCCTTGTCATCGGCTGAGTAAATCAACGTTTTGATCATGCGCGGCGGTTTGCACTTCAGGAATTTGCAGACCGCTTCGATCGAACCGACGTTTGGTGTGTGCAACTTGGTGATCGGCTTCGCATCGGCGGAAGTTTCCAGCGACGGTTGAACTCGCCCGGTGTCCGCTCGCTCGAGGTTTGCGGCGTAACCGGTCTTGCGGCAGTGGACGATGCGGTCCTCGCCGTTATTGGCCGGGCACATGAATTCGTGCGACGCATCACCACCGATCGGGCCGCTTTCTGCTTCGACCGGCAAGTACTCGACGCCGCAGCGAGCGAAAATGCGGCAGTACGCGCGGTACATCGCTTTGTAGGTATCGTTCAGCGATTCCACATTCGTGTGAAAGCTATAAGCGTCCTTCATCAGGAATTCGCTCGTTCGCAAGACACCGAAGCGAGGCCGCTCTTCATTGCGGAACTTCGTCTGAATTTGGAACAAGTTGATCGGCAACTGCCGGTAGCTGCTGATGTGTTTGGCAACGAGGTCGGTGACGACTTCTTCGTGAGTCGGGCCGAGCGCGAATTGAACTCGACCGCCACCACGACGTTGCTCCCACTGAAACAAGACGTTGCCGAACGCTTCGCGTCGGCCCGTTCGCTCGAACAAGTCGATCGGTTGTAGCGCGGGCATGTGAATTTCGATGCCCCCAGCCGCTTCGATTTCTTCACGGACGATCGCTTCTGCTTTTCGCAATGCCTTCCAGCCGAGCGGCAGATACGAATAACTTCCGGCCATAAGTTGACGAATCAGGCCCGCGCGCAGCATCAATTGGTGGCTGGGGATTTCCGCGTCAGCCGGAACTTCTTTCATCGTCGGAATCAAAGTCTTAGACCAGCGCACGAAAGCCTCCTGGGGGCATGTCTTGAAGGGAGCGGTATTGGATCGTTGAGAGCGGGCGGGATTCTAGCAGTCGCGCGTCACCGAGCCAGAGAGTGAGAATCGGGCAAAGGGAATTGCATTGAAGTTCAAAAGCGAAATATACCTCGCACGGTCTGAAGCGAGGGTTTAACCGCAACGCCAACGGCGTGCGCACGACGTTGGCGTTGCAGTTTAACCGAAATCTCTACTTTCAACACTGGTTCTAGGAAACCACATGAGCATTCGCAAAGGCATTATTCTCGCAGGCGGTTCAGGCACTCGGCTGTATCCAGCAACGCAGGTCATCAGCAAGCAGTTGCTTCCGGTGTTCGATAAGCCGATGGTCTACTACCCGCTGGCAACGCTAATGCTGGCTGGATTGCGACATATTTTGATTATCAGCACGCCTCACGATCTGCCGCTATATCGCAGATTGCTCGGCGACGGTTCCAAATGGGGCATGACCTTCGAGTATGCCGAACAGCCGAATCCCGGCGGGCTGTCGCAAGCGTTTTTGATCGGCGAAGAGTTTCTGGCAGGTGATCCGGCCTGTCTGATCCTTGGCGACAACATCTTCTATGGGCATCAACTGTCACAGCAACTACAGCGAGCAGCCGAGCGTGACACGGGAGCGACCGTTTTCGCCTATCACGTCCGTGATCCGGAACGCTATGGCGTCGTCGAATTGGACTCGACCGGCAAAGCGATCAGCATCGAAGAAAAACCGAAGCAGCCAAAATCAAACTTCGCGGTGACCGGCTTGTACTTC
>CAIJTL010001542.1 GCA_903823545.1 uncultured Planctomycetaceae bacterium | reverse complement strand
CGTTGTACGCCCGATTGTCATTGCAGGAGCAACAGCGTGTCTTTGAACCGCGAGGCAACGCGCGACGAATTGTGATCGCCACCAACGTCGCGGAGTCGTCTCTGACCGTGCCGCGGATTCGAGCTGTTATCGACACTGGCACGGCTCGTATCAGTCGATATTCGCCTCGAAGTAAAATGCAGCGGCTTCCGATCGAGGCGGTCTCGCAAGCGTCAGCCGATCAACGCAAAGGTCGTTGCGGACGTATCGGCCCGGGGGTCTGCATCCGACTTTTCAGCGAGCAGGATTTCGCTGCCCGCGAGCGATTCACGCCGCCTGAGATTTTGCGGACGAATCTCGCGTCAGTCATTCTGCAAACACAATCGCTAAACCTTGGACCGATCGAAGAGTTCCCGTTTCTCGAACCACCGAAGCCGACGGCGATTCGCGATGGCTACAAGACGTTGTTTGAACTCGGTGCCGTGAATGAACGGAACGAGTTGACGGAACTCGGACGCAAGCTGGCGAAGTTGCCGGTTGATCCGCGAATCGCTCGCATCATTTTGGCGGGACATGATGAAGCGTGCTTGAATGACATCCTCATCGTCGCGGCGGCGTTGGAAGCTCAAGACCCACGAGATCGTCCGATCGACAAACAGCAACAGGCCGATGAAAAACACAAAGCGTTTCAGCATCCCGATTCAGACTTCCTCAGCTATTTAAAAGTTTGGGACTTCTTTCATCACCTCAAAGAGACGCTGTCAAAAAGCCAAGTTCGCAAAGCGTGCGTTCAAAACTTTTTGAACTTCAATCGGCTGCGCGAATGGGCGGACCTGCATCGGCAATTGCAGGAGTTGGCTCAAGAGTGCGGTTTGAAAGCGGGGAAGCGAGTTTGGGTTGAGGACTTGGAGTGCGGCGGCTCGACGCCTCCCTTAGATCGGCGCGAGAAAGAACCCTCTACGGTGAATTCAATGTCGCTAGTCCCAGCCGTTGGAGGGCGGTCTCAGGCGACCGCACTCCAGGGGGACGCGATTCATCGAGCGTTGCTGACCGGATTTCTCTCCAGCATCGCTCAACGCAGCGGCGAGACGTCTGAGTATCAGACTGGTGGTGGATTAAAGAGCGTCGTGTGGCCTGGTTCTGGAACGTTTGCGAAGAAGCCGAAGTGGGTCGTCGCGGCTGAAGTTATCGAGACGAGTAAGCAATATCTGCGGACGGTCGCTCGTATAGATCCGGCTTGGATCGAAGCGTTGGCCGGCCATCTTGTCACACGCACACAGAGCGAACCGCATTGGGACCGCGAAGGAGGTTCAGCGGCGGCGTTTGAAAAGGTTTCGTTGTTCGGACTGACGATTGTTCCGCGCCGCAAGGTTCGATTGGGACGCATCAATCCGACGCTGTCGCGTGAGTTGCTCATCCAGCACGGACTCGTGGAAGCGGACTTCGATTGCGAAGCCCCGTTCTTCAAACACAACCGCGCGTTGATTGCGGAACTCGAAGAACTGCGAGTGAAATCGCGGCGCGCCGACTTCTTGAAAGGTGAGGATGCTCAGTTCGAGTTTTATGACACGCGCCTGCCAGCGGATGTGGTCGATGGTGTGAGTTTGATGAAGTGGCTGAAGGATCGTGGCTCCACGAATAAAACAAACCCCACCGAGCTTGCCTCGGTGGAAAAGGGCCTTTGCACTACGGGGCAGCTTCCACCGAAGGGACTCGGCGTAATGCAAAGGCCCGATAACCACCAAGGCAAGCTTGGTGGGGGTGGTGGCAACGTTGATCGCGGGGCCAACCTCACGGCCAATGAGCGATCACTGTTCTTCTCGCGAGACGATCTGCTCAACCCGGTCACCGATGAGGTCACGACTGACGATTTTCCGAGCGAACTCAAGCTGCAACATTTGCGAGTGCCGTTGCAGTACAAGCTCAATCCCGGAGAGTCGGATGACGGGATCACGATCTCAGTTCCGCAAGAAGGATTGAATCAACTCGATTCGCGGAGGCTTGGATGGCTCGTCCCAGGATTGATCGAGCAGAAAATCACAGCGTTGATCAAGTCATTGCCAAAGGAACTTCGGCGGATGTTCGTGCCGGTTCCTGATACGACGAAAGAAGTGCTCAAGCAAATCAAGTTCGGAGAAGGAAACGTCACCGACGCGATGGCCGCAATCTTGAGCAAGCTCAGCGGACAGCGAGTCAACGCCGAAGACTTTCGTGAAGACGATCTGCCAACTCACCTGCGGATCAACATCAAAGTCGTTGGGGCTCAAGGAAAACAACTTGCGGTCGGACGTGACGTTGATGAACTGCGAAACAAACTTGGTGCGAAGGCGTCTGCGAGTTTCTCCGCTCTCGATCACACGATGTGGAATCGCGATGGACTGACCGATTGGGACTTCGATGTCTTGCCAGAGTCGGTCGATCTGCAACATGGCGGGCTCCGATTGAAGGGATTTCCGTCACTGATCGATCGAGGAGAAAACGTTTCGCTCCGATTGGCAGATACCGCTGAGCGAGCGGTTTTTGATACGCGACTCGGTTTGCGGCGGCTCTTTGTGATCGCCGCATCGAAAGAGCTGAAGAAGCAAGTGCAGCACTTGCCTGAAATCAGTCGTTGGCAATTGCTGACCGCCACATTGCCCGACAAAGGAAAGCTGCCGCAGCAACTCGCGGAACTCATTGCCGAGCGTGCCGTCTTTGCAACAGCGAGCGCCCCGTTGCCTCGCACGAAGATTCAATTTCAGGAACGAGTCCGTACCGCGAAACTTCGCATTCCTCCCGCCGTGCTAGAAGTGATTGAGCTCGTCGGCCCTTTGATCACCGCTTACACCGACGCTCGCCGAGCGATCGACGGATGCAAGATGCCGTTCGCTCAATCCGCGATCGTCGATTGCCGAGATCAATTGGTTCGACTGACAGAACCAGGATTCCTAATCACCACACCGTGGGATTGGTTGCAGCAATACTCACGCTACTTTCAAGCGATCACATTGCGGATCAAAAAGCTGACCGCAGCAGGACAGGCTCGCGATCAACGTGCCGTAGCAGATGTTGCTCCGCGATGGCGTAAGCTGACCGAACGACTCGATGCCGACCGGAAAACTGGTCGCTTCGATTCTGAATTGCTCACGTGCCGCTGGATGCTGGAAGAACTTCGAGTTTCGTTATTCGCACAGGAACTTCGCACAGCAATTCCAATTTCACCGCAGCGTTGGGACAAGCAGTTTCAATCGCTGACATCCTGAGCAAACCGGTCAAGAAAAGGTGACCCGGGCGGCATTAGCACCAGGTCTTCATCGGAGACTGTCCGGAGACAAATACCGCTCGGCTCGCCAAAGTACTCGTTTTCTCGTCGACCAACGAAAGCCACATCCATGACCGAACGTACCTTTGGAACCCTGTGGGGCCGAGCCCTTCGATTAAGCTGCCCGCGATGTGGTGAAGGGCCACTATTCATCGGCTGGTTTCGAATGCACGAACGTTGTTCGCACTGCAATCTGAAATTTGAACGCTCCCCCGGCTACTTCTTGGGTTCGACGTACTTCAATTACGGTCAAACCGCCGCGATCACGACGGCGGTCTACATGATCTCGGTTTTTGGCTTCGATGTTCCCAAAGAGTGGATCGCGGTTCCGTTGGGGCTCTACTGTGT
>CAIJTL010001541.1 GCA_903823545.1 uncultured Planctomycetaceae bacterium | reverse complement strand
GCAAACTAGCTCGAAGCGAGAGCGATCATCGTCAGGCGATTCAAATAATAACCACGGAGACACAGAGGCACGGAGAAGACTCAGCAGATTTTGAAAACGAAGAACACCTCTCCGTGCCTCAGTGTCTCCGTGGTGAATCCCTTCCTGACTTTCTGAAGTAGGCACAACTAGGCATGGCAACATCGCCTCTCAATTAACCGGCTTTGACTGACAACCTCTTGGAGACCTCACCTTGGATACGGACGCACCCGCGAATGAACCGCTTCTGAAGCCGCATGAAGTGGCGGACGCTCAACATTCGCTGATGTTATTGAGCGATGGGCTCAATCGAGCGATCTTGGGACAGCGAGCGTTGATCGAACAAGTTGTCATCTGCTTGCTTGCTCGCGGGCACATGCTGCTGGAAGGCTTGCCAGGACTCGGCAAGACAGAGTTGGTCAAGTCGCTGGCGGCGTGGATAGGCCTGTCATCGAAGCGCATCCAATTCACTCCCGACTTGTTGCCGAGCGATATCGTCGGAGCTCCGATCCTCGAAGAGCAAAACGGAAGCCGCAAGCTCGTGTTTCATCTCGGACCGATCTTCGCCAACTTGGTGTTGGCTGACGAAATCAATCGTGCGACGCCGAAGACACAGGCCGCTTTGCTCGAAGCGATGCAAGAACATCGAGTGACCGTCTTAGGCGAAACGCATCCGCTGCCGCAGCCGTTCTTCGTGCTCGCGACCCAGAACCCGATTGAGTTGGAAGGGACGTATCCGCTGCCTGAAGCTCAGGTCGATCGTTTCACGTTTAAGATTCAAGTCGGTGGCGTCAGCAGCGACACGTTGCAGCAGATCATCAGCACTCGCAAGCGAGGACAAGCGCCGGCACTTTCGGAAGTGATGACCGCCGCCGAACTCACTCGCTTGTTTGATTTCGTGGATCGTATTCATCTGCCGGAAGCCGTTTCGAATTTCATCGCTCGGCTCGTTACGGCCACGCATCCGCAGCGAGCGGACTCGCCGGACGAAGTGAAGAAGTTCGTCAAATACGGAGCCTCGCCGCGCGCGGCCATCGCACTCGCTGGAACCGCTCGCGCCGCCGCGCTACTCGCTGGAAAGCCGAACGTCGGATTTCAAGAGGTCAAGAAAGTCGCTCAGTGCGTGCTCGGTCACCGCTTGATTTTGGATTACTCCGCACGCCTCGAAGGTTGGACGCCACTGAAAATTGTTGATCTGCTGTTGAGCCGTGTTCCAGAGATCGCTCATCAAGTCCCCGCTGATCTGCGGGCCTGAGCGAGTTGCTGCTGATTTGAAATCTCAAATCTCGAAATTGAATCCCAAGGCTGTCGCATGTTGCACCATGTTCCACAACTATTGCTCAAGGTTGTTTCGCCGCTGAATTACCAACCCGAAGCGTCAGCGAGGGCATCGGACACGTCCGCGTGGAATCGCCCTCGCTCACGTTTCGAGTTCGTTTTGAAATTGCTGACGTGCATTTGGATCGCGTTCGCCTTGTTGATCGGCTTGAACCAGACGGCTCACGCTTCTGGCGAAACGTTTTCAATAGTTGCCAACGATTTGCAGGTGGATGTTGATTCTCGCTGGATTGGTTGCGGTCAAGGAGGCTATTGCCCGGTGCGGATTCGAGTCGTTAATCGTGGTCCGTCGAGGGTGCTGACGTTTCGGATCACCAAGTTTGCTTCCTCCGCGTTGCCGCTCGTCAAACAGACGCGAGACGTTCCGCAAAACGCCACGTTGGCATTTACTCTTTCGCTTCCGATGGTGAATGCGACCACAAACGGTGAACTGCGAATTGATGAGCAACGAGGTCCCTTTGATGAAATGAAGCACCCGCTCTCTTTCCCGGAATCCAACCAATGGGAACAGGGACGCCCCGCCTGTCTGCTCGTCTCGCCTGGCACAGTCGATCCACAACAATTTGAGGATGGCATCTCCACTTTTCGACAAGCGACCGGCCTTGGAGCGGGAGGTGGTCATCCCTATTCAGGCTATCGAACGCAAAGTCTGTTGGTTTTGCCCGCTAATTCTCTGCCCGCTTCATGGGTCGATTTCAGCGGCCTTGATTTGATTTCGATCCCAATCGAATCCCTCAGCAAATTGGATCGCAATACGTGTACGGCGTTGCTTCAATGGACCCGTTGCGGCGGAACGCTCATGGTGACTGCTGTTGGCGACGGATCGAATGGGATCGATTCGCTCGCGAAGTCCCTCTTGGCTGAAAAAGCTGCTGCCGCGAACTGGTCATGGTCAGATGCTCGGCTCGATGACCGACAGGTTGCAGCGATCACTCACGTCGACACGAGTGGTGGTAGTAGTTCAACGACAGGACCGCCGCCTCAGAATCTTCCGGGCGAATGGTCACAGGCATCGCCACCGTTTCGAATGAATGAGATCGGCCTGGGAAAACTGGTTGTCTTTCGCGATGAGCCTTTTCCCGGAACCGCTCAAGATTGGTATTGGTTTCTGAAATCGATCGGCGGGCCATCGAGATGGGATTTGGGAAAGCGGATTGGTCAATCGTCACGCGTCGGAACCGACGACTTTTTGTTGTTCTTGATCCCCGGCATCGGCGGTGTTCCAGTCGTGATGTTCTTGGTCTTGATCACGATCTTTTCGGTCGTGATTGGTCCTCTCAACTATTTCGTGTTGGCGAAACGTAAGAGGCTGCATCTGCTGATCCTCACCATTCCCGGCATCGCACTGGTGACGAGCCTGCTGTTGTTTGGCTACACGTTGGTCGCACACGGGTTTGGTGTGAAGGCTCGCTCGCGCAGTCTGACTTGGGTCGATCAAACCAATCAATCAGCCGTGACGATCAATCGCCTGAGCCTTTACGCCGGACAGGCCCCGTCAGCCGGAATGAAGTTTTCTCGGGATACCGCCGTCTTCCCAATCTGGCCCGAACATGAAGGTTTTGAAGCGGGACAAGTCGATTGGACTGACTCGCAAGTGCTCACGTCCGGTTGGCTCCGCTCACGAACGCGGACTCAATTCCTCACCGTGGCTCACAGCGCCGAGCGAGGCCGGATCGAAGTCACGCCTCAAGCGAACGATCGCCTCACGGTGGCAAACGGATTCGAGTGGGGCTTTCGGCAACTGGTTGTCAGCGACGAACAAGGTCGATTGTTCGTTGGCACAGACATCTCCGCAGGAGCAAGTATCGATCTGAAACCGGCCGCTCCAGAAGAACTGAAGCAGATCGCCGAAGCGTTTCAGGAATATCCGTTGGAGCTTCCCGATGGGGTCAACGGCAGCGGCCCGAATTCGTTCTTCTGGAACTCTCCCCAACATTCTCGACGAGGCATGTATCTGCCATTCGGAGTCCCGACGACCCTATGGCATCACCAAGAAAGCCTCATGGAGCAAACTCGATTGCAACTGCAATCAGTACCGCAGTGGAGTTCTGCCGAAACCACCTCCAAGCGAACCTACTTCGGCCTTACCACTCAAACGCCAAACCTTGTTGAGTTGGGTGTCGCCAAAGCCCAGGAGCTTGCCAGTTCGCATATCGTTATGGGGAAGTGGTAACAACAACGATGTTCAACACCATTCATCGTCTTTGAGTAAGTGGCGACGGTCACCGGAAACGCACATCCGACATTGACCGCTTTCCCGATTCCTCCTGTTGCTAAATAGCTCACCATATCCGTTCAGAATCGCCGAGCGGTTCGTCAATGTGCAATACCCCGCCATTGACAATTGATCTCACTTCACAAACGCGAAATCCCGTAGGCACAAGAAACTCGGAGCACTCCAATCGGTTGTTGAAGCTGGTAACTGACTTGACATCAAATCCGGATTTCTCCGTTTGCTCATGCGGATTTCGGCGTGGGCTTTTCCACTCATG
The DNA here is from genome assembly GCA_903823545.1 of uncultured Planctomycetaceae bacterium. Lineage (GTDB taxonomy): Bacteria > Planctomycetota > Planctomycetia > Planctomycetales > Planctomycetaceae > SXKJ01. The sequence goes on along the minus strand of CAIJTL010001541.1, from coordinate 1,007 downwards.
AATAGCTTGCTAAATGGTGCTCAAAACCAACCTTTGCACTTGCGATTCAATTTCAGTGAAGTGAGAAGATTCATGAAACTGCTGATCGACACCAATGTGCTGATTCCGCTCGAACCAGGTTCAACGAAGGACTTGGAACCAATGACCTCGGTCGCTGCCGACTTGGTAAGAACAGCTCAGCAGATTGGTGCGACGGTCTATTTGCATCCGATTCAGCGAAAAGACATCGAACAGGACAAAGACCCTGATCGGCAAGCATTGCGACTGAGACTGATTGAGAAATATCCGCAGCTTCCCAATCCACCAGTTCCGAGTGCGGAATTGCTTGCCGACATTGGAAATTCATCTCAAGGGACAAATGGTTGGATCGATGCCCATCTGATCGCGGCACTGGATCGTGACCTCGTCGACTTGTTGGTCACTCAAGATCAGGGAATCTACAAGCGGTGTGTACGCCGTTCGCTGGAGCTTCGATGTCGAACGATTTCACAGGCGCTGGCCAGACTACAAGATGAACTTCCTGTGGAGGCATCCGAGCCTCCAGCGGTTAAGAGACTTGTAGCGCATGAACTGAACGATGCCGATCCTATCTTTGCTAGCTTTCGTGGTGACTACCCGACGTTTGATGATTGGTTGGCGAAGTGCCGTCGGGAGCATCGGCAGTGTTGGATCATCACGCTTCCTGGGCGAGCCGACTATGCAGGGATCTGTATTGTCGCGCGGCAAGACCGCTTGTGGCAGGATGCCCATGATCCGACTCTTAAGATCTGCACCTTCAAGATTGCTGACGACGTTCGCGGAATGAAGTTAGGTGAGCTGATGTTGAAAACGGTCTTCGATCATGCCATTGCGAACAAATTCGCCACACTCTTCATCGAATCATTTCCGAAATACGTCCATCTAATGGACCTCATTGAATGCTTTGGATTTCACAAAAGCGGTGACAAATCTGATGGCCAAGTTGAAATGCGAAAGCGATTGTCACCTTGGGGTGACGTCTCTGGACT
>CAIJTL010001540.1 GCA_903823545.1 uncultured Planctomycetaceae bacterium | reverse complement strand
AGTCGACTCCCGCGCTACCCGATCGCAAAGTGAAGGAGGCGACGATTGGCTTCCATCACAGTGTGATCTTGAGCTTGGCCGACAAGATCGTCGCGGCGGTGAAGTCCGGCGAGATCAAACGCTTTTATTTGATCGGCGGCTGCGACGGGGCAGAGATGGGTCGCAACTACTACACGAAGTTGGCTCAAGGAGCACCGCAAGAGTCCGTCATCTTGACGCTCGGCTGTGGCAAGTACCGCATCCGCAATCACGACTACGGAACAGTCGCGGGCTTGCCGAGGTTCCTCGACATGGGCCAATGCAACGACGCCTACGGTGCTGTCCAAGTCGCACTCGGTTTGGCGAAAGCGTTCAACTGTGGAGTCAATGATCTGCCGCTGTCCATTGTGTTGTCCTGGTTTGAACAGAAAGCAGTCGCGGTATTACTCAGCTTGTTCGCTCTCGGTGTCAAAGGGATTCGTCTCGGCCCCGTCCCACCAGCCTTCGTCTCGCCGAATGTTTTCAAAATCCTGCAAGAAAAGTTCGACCTCAAACTGATCGAAGCCGAACCGCCACAAGAACTGATCCAATTGGCGGTGTGATGCCAACGATCACGAAGCGCTCGCGAGAGTCCGCTCGACTGAAGTTCGTAGTTCCGCCTTTAGGCGGTCACAACCAACAGAACCGCACGGGCAAAAGCCGGAACTACGAACCTTTCAACTGACCACCTACTACTGACTACAAACAAAGCCATGCAAACCATCGACGAAGCACGCCTCGAAACGGACCCGGAGTACCGCTACGAGTACCTCGCAGGATTCATCGGATTTGGCCCCGAAGACATATCGCTCATTCAAATGATCGCTCCGCTACTCGGACCTCTTATCCCGCAACTTGTTGAGAAGACCTACGAAAAGCTCTTGAGCTACGACGCGACCGCGAGGCACTTTGTCCCACGGCAAGCGGGCTACGAAGGGCCGTTGCCAGCAGATCTCAAGCAACTGTCGGCGACGCATCCGCAAATTCGATTTCGCAAGGAACATCTCAGCCGCTACTTCATGCAGCTACTCGGCCGGTCGTATGACGCCAAGATGGTTCAGTACCTCGACATGGTCGGCAAGATGCACACGCCGAAAGCTGGCAGCAAAGAGATTGACGTGCCGCTCGTGCAAATGAACGCACTCATCGGGCTCCTCGCCGACATTCTCACTGAAGCTCTCTCTCAACAACCGCTCGACGGAGCAACGTCGCTCCGAACTATTCGAGCGTTCCAAAAACTCCTCTGGATTCAGAACGACTTCATTAACCGGCATTACCAAGCAACCAACTAACTCTACCCAAAGGACTGATCATGATTCGTGAAGTAAGTGGCGACATTCTTTTAACCAAAACCGACGCAATCGCTCACGGAGTGGCTCCCAACGACGGGTTTGCCACCGGATTGGCGCACAGCCTGCGCGAGCAATGGCCCGGCATGTACAAGGACTTTCGACACTATTGCCAGACACAACACCCGAAGTCTGGCGGAGCCTGGATTTGGTCCGGTCCCGGAAAGCGGATCATCAATTTGCTGACTCAAGAAGGAGCCTATGACCACGGCGCGAAAGCCGGACGAGCAACCCTCGAAAACGTCAATCACACGCTACGCGAACTCAAAAAGTTGATCGAGCACGAAAAGCTGACGAGCATTGCACTCCCTCGTTTGGCAACCGGAGTCGGTGGCCTGAAGTGGGAAGACGTTAAACCGCTGATCGAAAAACATCTCGGCGATGCTGGCATCCCCATCATCGTCTACAGCGCATTTCACGCGGGAGTTGCTGCCGACGAAAAAATTTGACCGACATCAAGGCGTGTCATCGACCGCATAACGACGAAAGTTTTGAGTGAACCGACTTCGTGCATCTAGTGGATGCGCGACTTAATTGGACGACGGTCGTCGTAAACATCAAGGGGGATTGCCAACCGTGGTATCCCCTTTCGATGGCGATCAACATTACGGTTACTGAGGTGCCCCCAGTTTCAGATCCAGGTGTTATGAGAGTTGGTTGGGTTTGAGTTTGGAGTGGTGTGGTTGGTGATGACGACGTGTGT
>CAIJTL010001539.1 GCA_903823545.1 uncultured Planctomycetaceae bacterium | reverse complement strand
GAGCAAGTGTTGGTCAATTGGCAGTTTGTCTTCGTGACCTCCGAACGGGACGAACGAGTCGCTGAACCAATGCGGGAAGACGCGGTTGATTCGCTCGACGGTTTCTTGATCGTTCGCTCGATTCATCGCCATGCCCCCGGTTCCAGATTGATGGGGCACGACGAGTGCGATCCGCTCATCGAACGCACCAGCCAAGATCGCCGTTTTTCCAAGTCGCGAATGGCCGACCGCGCCGATCTGTTTCGAATCAATTTCCGGATTGGTCGAGAGGTAATCGACGACTCGAGATAAGCCCCACGCCCAAGCGCGGACTGTCCCCCAGTCGTTCGGGCCAAGTTGAGTCTGACCGGCGGGCAGGTAATGAGGGTGAATGCCATCGGTCAGCTCGGGCGTGTCGGGATCAATGTCGCCGTTATAGAACGTCGCTAGGGCATAGCCTCGATCCACGAGCAAATCCGCAGGCCAAGCGTCCGCTTGAGTCCCACGTCCTTTCTCGGTGGCGTGATCGTTTTCAACGCCAACGCAGCTCTTGTAGACCCACTGTGGCGGGATCGCGATGAGCGGATCGTTCAACACGGTGTGGTTGCCGCAGAAACTCAAACCAACGAAGGCTGGCGCCGGCCCTTTGCGATTGTTGGGGGTGATCAACAGCAGATTGATCGGGGGCGCGGACTTTGGTCCAAACTTGAGCGTCACCTCTCGCAGCGTCGCCTTGCCACCGAGTGCTTTCGCATCCGTGCGGACGATCGTCGCTTCGACCTTGTCCGGCGCGGCAGGAGCTTTGCCATACATGTAATGCTCGAAGAGCGCCTTTAGTTCCGGGCGACGCTTTTGAAACCAATCTTCTTTTGTTTTCACCGGAGTCCCGTCCAACATCACTAACGGATCGGGCGGCTCAGGCCGAGCGGGAAGTTTATCGAACGCTGGAAAATCAGCGGCGATCGCCGAACCGACACTGAGCAGCAGCGCGAAAAAGCAGAAAGCACGAGGCACGAGCATGAAAAAACTCCTCAGCAGTTTTGAAGCAAGCAACGAGACGGAAGGCTAAAGGTTTGAGTCCAACGGCTGCAACGCAACGCAGGCAAAGTCCGAGATGCTGGCAGTGGACTTCGTCCGTCGTTCCGTCTTGCTGACCCTTCGAGTTACTCAGGCTGTGCGTTATTTTGCCGCGATGACTTTGCAATTGAATGACACGATCGCGGCATTGGCATCTGCTCCTGGAAGCGGGGGCCGCGGGATCGTGCGCATCAGCGGAGCGGATGTGAAGAGCATGGTTTCGTCTCACTTCCTTCCGGCTGATGTGGTTCGATGGAATGCAGCTCGTGTGGCGGAGAGACACGTTGGTGAATGGCGGTTACAGGTTGATTCGCCGTGGGACGATGCACCACTGCGAGACGGATTGCGAATACCCGTTGCGGTTTGTTTCTGGCCGACGAATCGGAGCTACACCGGGCAACCGCTGGTCGAACTGCATCTGATTAGCTCGCCGCCGCTGCTCGAAGCGTTGCTGACTCAACTCACTCGGTCTGGTTGCCGAGCGGCTCGCCCCGGCGAATTCACGTTGCGAGCGTTCCTCGCCGGACGGCTCGATCTGCTGCAGGCGGAGGCGGTGCTCGGCGTCATTGATGCGGCGGACCATGAGGAATTGGAACTGGCCCTGCGACAACTCGCAGGCGGGATTTCGCATCAAATCGCGGCGTTTCGAAGCGATCTGCTGGACCTACTCGCCGAGCTAGAAGCAGGTCTCGACTTCGTCGAAGAGGACATCGAGTTTGTTTCAAAGGAAGAGTTGTTACGTCGCGTGCGAGAGGCTCAACAGCAGGTTACGGCGCTTTGCGATCAAGCGAACCGCCGTCTTAACAGTACTTCGCGACCGAGTGTCGTGTTGGCGGGATTGCCGAACGCCGGCAAGAGCACGTTGCTCAATGCGCTGTCCGGTCAATCTGCGGCCTTGGTCTCGGATGTTCGCGGCACGACTCGCGACTACTTGCGAGTGCCACTTGATCGTGACGGCCTGCATGTGGATTTGATCGACACCGCCGGATGGGACGATGCGGCCAGCGGCATTGATTCGGTCGCTCAGCAGATGCGTCATGAACAATGGCAGAACGCGGACCTCATCGTTTGGTGCAGCGACCTTTCGGCCGATGACCGGCAGCGTGAAGAAGACGATGAATTGTTTGCCGACGTCTCCCGCCAACAGCATCGATTGTTGCGAATCGGAACCAAGGCCGATCGTCAATCAGAGCCGATCATCGATAAAAGCTGTTTCAAAACTGGCTTATTAACCCGAAGCGCAAGCGAGGGCATCGAAACATCTGGTGTGGAATCGCCCTCGCTTACGCTTCGGGTTAGTTTTGAAAATATTTCT
>CAIJTL010001538.1 GCA_903823545.1 uncultured Planctomycetaceae bacterium | reverse complement strand
TCGCGGAGAACTTGCGAACCGATACCGCTCTCGATCCGATTCGCCAACGAATCGAGTTCGTAGAAGCACTCAAGATGCTCGATCCAGAATCGGCGAAGTAATGCCAGGAATTTTGAATGATGAGATTGCCCACGGAAGACACGGAAAAACACAGAACGAAGAGGACGACATCGCTCGCGAATCGACGAATTGATATCGCGAAGTGAACGGCCATCGTTTCTTGTCTTTTTCCGCGTCCTTCCGTGGGCACCTCACTGCACCTCAGAAAGAACAAACATGTACGACCGCAAAAAACTGATCGACCTGTTTCATCAACGTGCCCTGAAGTTCGGCGACTTCACTCTGGCGTCGGGGAAGAAATCGACTTACTACCTCGACGGAAAACAGATCACTCTGCATTCCGAAGGGCTGCGACTCGTTAGCGAAGGTCTGCTCGATCTGCTCGCCGATGTATCCTTTGACGCGATCGGCGGCATGTCGATCGGGGCCGACCCGATCATCGGCGGTGTCTTGGCCGTCGCAGCAGCGCGAGGGCGAGAACTCTGTGGCTTTATGGTTCGCAAGGAGCCTAAAGGGCATGGAACTCAGCGTTACATCGAAGGGCCAGTGACCGCTGGAATGAAAGTAGTCATCATTGATGACGTCGTCACGACTGGCGGTAGCGCACTGCAATCGGTCGATCGAATCGTCGAATTCGGTTGCGAGGTGATTCAGGTCGTTGGCATCGTCGATCGGATGGAGGGAGGGGCTGCAAACTTCGCCGCTCGGAATCTGCCGTTTCGATCGCTGTTGTCAATCAAGGATTTTGGGATCAGTCCGCCGCAGTAATAAGAAGAGGGGAAATTGGTTATTCCGACTCTCTCCCCACTGAGCTTGTCTCGGTGGATGCGGGCCTTTGCACTACGCAGTCACTCGAAACATCGTTGTATCGTGCAGAAGCCCGATAACCACTGAGGCAAGCTCAGCGGGGTGCTGTAATCAAGTTGAATTCGGATGACCAACGATCAACGACCAATAACCAACGACCAATTCTTCTTTCGTCGCTTTCCACGTGTCAGTTTTCACTTCGACACGAACCGCTAAAGTTCCGTCATGAGCACCAAAGACACAGACAAACCAGAGCTTCCCGGCACCGGCATTCGCGTGCTTATCGTTGACGACGATGAGGCCCATGCGCAGGCAGTTGCAGAAAGCTTGGAGCGAGTCGGCTACGAATGCTCCGTCGCTGGGTCGGGCGAGCGCGGCTTGAGCTTGATCGAAAAAGAAACGTACGATGTCGTCGTTACCGATCTTCGCATGGGAGAAATTGACGGACTGACGCTGCTGCGAAAAACGAAAGAAGAACTTCCCGATGCGGAAGTGATCTTGTTAACCGGCCACGCATCCGTGCAATCCGCGCTCGCAGCGGGGCAAGCCGGTGCGTCGATGTATCTGACGAAACCGCTCGACATCAGCGAACTGCGAGCGGCGGTTGAAAAGGGATCAACACGAGTTCGGCTGTTGCGTCGCAATGCGGAATTGGCTCGCCGACTCGATGAGAAGTTCGGGTTCGAGGGGGTCATCGGTAACGCCCCGTCGATGAAACGCGTGATCGATCAACTCAAGCATGTTTCCAACACGAACACGACGGTGCTGATCCTCGGCGAGAGCGGCACCGGCAAAGAACTCGTAGCCCGCGCGTTGCATCAAAACAGCGACCGCAAGAACAAACCGTTCGTCCCGGTGAATATCTCCGCGTTGCCTGAAAGCATTCTGGAAAGCGAACTCTTTGGTCACGAAGCAGGATCATTCACGGGTGCGGTCAGCAAGCGCATTGGCAAGTTTGAATACGCGAACGGCGGCACGTTGTTCCTCGACGAAGTCGGCGAAATGCCGGTCGATACACAGATCAAATTGCTGCGAGTTCTCGAAAGCCGGCGCATCACGCGAGTCGGCAGCAATGACGAGATCGACGTCAACGTACGACTGGTTGCAGCGACAAATGCGGACCTGAAAGAATCAGTGTCGAGTGGAAAGTTTCGCGAAGATCTTTACTTCCGCTTGAACGTGGTCCGCATCAACTTGCCACCGTTGCGTGAGCGAGTGGCTGACATTCCGCTGTTGATTGATCATTTCCGCAAAGTGATTTCCGACATTCACGGTCGCGAAGCGCCCAACGTTTCGCGAGCGGCTCGACACTCGCTGGTCACTTACGATTGGCCGGGCAACATTCGACAATTGCGAAACGCGATCGAAAGCATGTTGGTTAATGACATCGACGGCCTGCTCGATGTCGATGATCTGCCCGAAGAAATTCGCCCCGCTCCTGGTTCTGTCAACGAAACCGAACTCGGTGACATGGTCTTCGGTGCGGACCAACTGATCGGCAAGCCGCTTGAAGATGTCGAACGCTACTACATGCAACGAGCACTCGAAGTCACCAAGGGAAACCGCGAAGAAGCGGCTCACCTGCTGGGAATTGGCGAGCGAACGCTGTATCGCAAGATCAAGGAATACCAACTCCACGAATAGTGGACCTCAATCGCGAACGCCAGATCCACGAAGAGTCTCAACATTCAAAATGTTGAGACTCAATTCATTCTGCGGCGATCGGCTCGTCCAATTCTTCAGTCAACCATTTTGTAATTCTCAATCCGATGGCGTCTCGCGCAGTTCGGAATGCATTGAGCTTCTCTTCATCGCTGCCATTATTGGCCGCCGGATCATCGAATGGCCAGAAATGACGTTGCAATGCAAAGGGCCAAATTCGGGGACATGCTTGTTCGGCTTCCGCACAGACAATGATAACGTGATTGACTGTCAGCTTTCCGAGAAATTCACCGAGCGACTTTGAGCGCTGTTCGGCCATTGAGATCCCAAGTTCTTCCATCACCTTAATCGACAACGGATTGATCCCTTTGGGCTCGGTACCCGCACTGAGCACTTCAAACCGATCTCCACCGAATTTGCGCATCCACGCTTCCGCCATCTGACTTCTGGCGGAATTACCCGTGCAAAGAAATAACACTGTTGGTAGCCCCACAGTCCGGTTCCTCAATCATTGGTATCGTGAGATCTTTGATCAAATCTTCTCAGAAGCAATCTGAAAAGAAATGCCCTGAAACCTAGCGTGGTGAAGCCGCGACACAATTAACCCGAAGCGTCAGCGAGGACGAGCGTTTCAAGACATTCTGAATTCAAAGTCATCTGAAGCGTCCGCACTCGCTGACGCTTCGGGCAAGTTGCGCGGGAGCTTCATCACATCGTGACAACGATAGCCGCAAAATGTGAACTCAATATGAAGCTCACTGTCGGTCGCCTCGCACGAGCAACAGATAACGTCCACCGACCCTGAGATTCGAATCTGTCGCAATCATCGTTCTCGGTGAAGGCGAGGCATTGTTTGAGCCAATACTCCGATTCGGAGCCAATTCGCTGATAAACAACGTGACTTTGTTGTTTGCTGAATATCGAGAAAGTCCGGTGGAAAACGCTGTATTGC
>CAIJTL010001537.1 GCA_903823545.1 uncultured Planctomycetaceae bacterium | reverse complement strand
CGGGACTCGCGGCCGGCTCGACCGCGACCGACGTGATCGCTTTCTTCATCGTCCCTTTGATGTAACGCGAGACTCCAGTGATCGTACCGCCGGTGCCGACGCCCGACACGAAGATGTCGATGGCTCCGTCGGTGTCGTCCCAAATTTCTGGCCCGGTGGTTTGCTCGTGAATCGCAGGGTTTGCCGGGTTCTTGAATTGCTGGAGCAGTACATATTTCGGATCGGAAGCCGCGATCTCTTCGGCTTTCGCGATTGCGCCGCTCATTCCTTTCGGGCCTTCAGTGAGTACCAGCTTCGCGCCATAAGCGACGAGCAGTTTGCGGCGTTCGAGGCTCATCGTTTCGGGCATCGTCAACGTCAGCGGAATCCCACGCGACGCCGCCACGAATGCCAGAGCGATGCCAGTGTTGCCGCTAGTCGGCTCGACGATCTCTTTGCCGGGACCAAGGACACCACGCTTCTCGGCGTCCCAAATCATCGCTGCCCCAAGTCGGCACTTCACAGAGTATGCCGGGTTGCGACCCTCGATCTTTGCGAGCACTGTTGCCGGTGCTCCGTCAGTGACTCGATTCAGCTGCACCAATGGAGTCCGACCAATTGAAAGCGAGTTGTCTTTGAACCACCGTGCCATGAGTGCCTCCAAGTAGATGTGACTGAGAACGACGGGATTCGCTCGACCAACAAAAAAAGCCAGCGGTCCTCATGGGACTCACTGGCCTCCGGTGTTCCGGTCAGCGATTCTGTAATACGGCAGATGTTAGTCCAATAGGCTGTCGAACTTCAATTGGGCTGTTGTAGAATCAAAATCAAAGCAACGATGACACCGCTACTAAATTGGGCTGTCTCTGAGAGGCCGATGAGCTCATCGACCATAGACGTCTAAACTCGTAGCTGTGTTTCAAAGAAGCGAGTAAACGCGACTCACGTTCCTTGCGCTGACCCGACCTCGGGAGGCATTTCGTCGTCCGATTGCCCTGGTTCAGTCGAGGATTCTTTATGTCAATTTTTGCAGACAATGTCGAAACCATTGGCCGCACTCCGCTCGTTCGCATCAATCATTTGACTCGTGGATTCAGCGCGACTGTCCTAGCCAAAATCGAGGGTCGCAACCCGGCATACTCAGTGAAGTGCCGCATCGGGGCTGCGATGATCAACGACGCAGAGTCTCGCGGTGTCCTTAAGCATGGAATCAAAGTGGTCGAAGCCACGAGCGGCAACACGGGCATCGCACTCGCATTTGCTTGTGCCGCTCGTGGATATTCATTGACGCTCACTATGCCGGAATCGATGTCGTTGGAACGCCGTACCGTGCTAAAGGCGTTTGGCGCACATCTCGAACTGACTCCCGGTAGCGATGGCATGAAGGGAGCCTTGGCGAAAGCCGAAGAACTTGCGAGCCAACCTGGTTGGTTCTCTCCACGTCAGTTCGAGAATCCAGCGAATCCGGCGATTCACTTTTCAACGACGGGCCCCGAAATCTGGCAAGATACAAAAGGTCAAATTGATGCCCTCGTTGTTGGCGTTGGTACCGGTGGCACCATTACCGGTGTAGGACGCTATTTGAAGAACGACCGGAAGCACGCCGTTCACATCGTCGCTGTCGAACCAGCCAAGAGTGCTGTCTTGTCAGGTGGAGTTTCAGGTCGACATCGAATTCAAGGAATCGGTCCTGGATTTGTTCCAGCAATACTCGATCGGTCTGTTATCGATGAGATTCAAACCGTGACGGAAGAAGAGGCATTCGAGATGGCTCACAGGTTGATGCGAGAAGAAGGAATCGCTTGCGGCATCAGTTCAGGAGCTGCGATGGCGATCGCATTGAAAATTGCCGCTCGTTCCGATTTCGCTGGCAAGCAAATTGTGACCGTGCTGCCCGACGCCGCCGAGCGCTATCTCTCAACAGACCTCTTTGCCGAGAAAGCAGTGACACGCAACGATGTCCCGGTCTCAAACATTATGGAAGAAAGCGGCGATCCGCTTGAGATCGAAGCGGACTCAAGAAGTTGGATAGCGAGATAAAAGTATTTTGGGTGCAAAACAACTGAGCGAAATTACGGAAGCAAAACAATTATCAGCTTCCGGTCGCAGCCAGCGGTGCTCCGATGTGAAAGCCACCTTGCTGAAAAAAGATCGTCAGTTTCAGCAGGCTGTCAACCAAGTCTCGGAGAAAGCGGTCGGGGACTTGGCTGAGTTCGTGAAGTACTAAGTCACCAGCGATGAATTCCAAAGCGTCAGCCAGATTGGCTGAGTCTTCTTGGCTGACGGTTAAGCGGTGCAAACAGTCGTCGTAAAGTTCACGAGGATGCTCGGGCTCCCAACCGTTGTCTTGAGCCCAGTCGAGTAGATCGACCCACAGTTCAGATTCGATGGTGTAACAGTCTGCGGTGCTTTGCAGGCGAATGCAGGTCACAGCACACCTCCGTATGTTGCTGGTGGTCCCGCCGGGTGTTCGAGAACGAGAGCCCGAACTTCTGAGGCCGCATGGTCGCAGACCGACCGACGTGCGCCAACCGTCCCGGAGTTTTCTCGTCCGGGACGGTCGTGCGAGTTCATGAGAGGAGCACATTGCTCACCCTTAGTGCAAAAGCCCGAGAGCCACCAAGACAAGCTCAGTGGGGAACTCTGATCAGAGTATTAGAACGAGTTGACCGCTTTGCCGGTTTCAACCACCGAGGTGACTGTCGGGGCCACGTTACCACGCAACTCACCAGTCGTGCTGCTGTAGACCCAGCCGGCCGCTGTCGAGCCGTCGAAGTCAGCGGCAGCCAAAGCACCGTTCTTCACCGTTACGCTACGTAGATTATTGAACGGGTTGGCGGGAAGTTGTCCCAACACATACGGACCGAAGGCACCATTGGCATCAACCGCGCCGTCGATGGCCGTTTTCTTGGTCAACTGATCTTCGAACGCTTGGGCGCTGGTCGTGCCTTGAGCGGGCAAAGTTCCTTCGTGCTGGAACTTATACATCGAGATTTGATGACGAATCATTTGCAGATTTTGAACGAGTGAAGTTTCCTTCGCGTCTTTCGATGCTTGCGTGAATTGCGGCAGGACCGTGGCGGCCAAGATGCCGAGAATCACGACGACGATGAGAACTTCCACCAGTGTAAAACCAGCCCGACGAGTACGATTTCCGAGTTTCATTGCAACTTGCTCCAGAACAGGGTGACGATAGGAATTGGCCCAAACTTGTTTGATGAAACTGCCTCATCATTGGCGAATGCAGAGTGCCCGCAGTCACTCACCAACGTCCCTGGCAACAACGGATCGCGAACATACGCGGTCGAATAGCGTCTTCTAACGCTATTTGTATTGAGGGCACCCAGCAGAACTCTGGTAGTCAGCAGTGGCTCTGGCTTGTGCTCAGCCAAACCTAGGTCGAGTTGTCAGCCTGTCAAAAGCGGTCCAAGAATCTTTCACCGCTTGCCCACACGCGAACTCAAGCCACAACGATCAAACCGCTCGTGCTGGTTGTGTCGAGTAAAGCGGCCGAAAATAAGTGTCGAACCGGCTGATCATCGAACCGGAAATCCTCACACTGATCGCGGCCGCACCTTCTTGTCTCTCGACGGTCCATTGAGTACCGGAGATTTGGCAATCGTCGATCAAGCGGCCTGGGATCTTCTCCAAAGTCAGTGCGGCGACCGAACTCGACGCGACGACGAAGCCGTGCTCCGAGGATTCAATCAGTAGCAATCGATTTGATGTGCCGACCAACCCACTCTTGCGATCTCCGTCAGGCAACGTGATCTGGCTCGGCCAACGAATGCTCGTCCCTGTGTATGCAAACAAGAGACTTTCTTCGCGAGTCAACTCCGCGAGTGCGACCTTCGTCACGAGTGCGTCCACATTCGCTCCGGGAGCGTCTTTGGGCAACAGCGTCGCAAAGGCGTCTGCGTATTCGCGATCAAGTTGTTTTTTGACCTTGGCGAATTCTTGGCCGAGAAATAAGGCGGCTTCCAAAACGATCTCGTCAGGTTGCACGTCCCACGGTCGGGCGCGCGCGGCAAGCCGGCAGAGGTCAGTGACATATAGCGATGTGGTCGGCAGCGAGACGTCGAGGTCTGGTGGCTCGAAGGCATATGGCGGATTCTCAGCCAGCCCTTCAATGAGATCGCGGCGTGACGTTTCATCGAGCGATCGGAATAAGTCTGCGAAATTCAGCCGAGTTTCCAATTCATCGATCGGGCACCCTTTAACGCAGATCATGAATGCCGCGAGCGAACCGGCTGCTTTGAGCTGTTCGCCATGCGGCGCATTCGTCGCCTTCTCGTGCATTGTTGCCGGGAGCGTATCGGGGAGATGCAGCTTCAATCCGAGTCGCCGTTCGACCCCCGCACGCCAGTCGTCGACCGATTTACGAGTCTTCCCGTGAATGAACGATTGATAGAAGCGTTCGAGCCGACGGGCGATCTGTTCGCGATCGGATAACGTCACAATCTCGTGAGCGTCGGCAAGCGATTTCACATTTTGATGCATCGACAGGCAACGG
>CAIJTL010001536.1 GCA_903823545.1 uncultured Planctomycetaceae bacterium | reverse complement strand
TTCATCGGAATCGTTCATCGACTCGACCGCGACGCCAGTGGCCTCTTGGTCGTCGCTCGAACGCCTATCGCGAGAGAACGACTGACTCAGCAATTCGCCGCTCGCACACCCAGCCGAATTTATTGGGCCATTGTTGCCGGTCGTCTCGAACCACAAACGATTCGGACTCACATCTTGCGAGATCGTGGCGATGGCAAGCGAGGCAGCATTGAGCATCTTGATGCTGAAGCAAAAGCCGCTCTGGTGAAAATGACATCGATAGGACATCAATCGTCCAAACCACTGTCACTCCAAGATGAAGGTCAGCTCGCGATCACGCACGTCAAACCGCTCACCTCACGCCGAGGCCACACGCTGCTGGAATGCCAATTGGAGACCGGTCGCACGAATCAAATCCGCATCCATCTTTCGGAACTAGGCCATCCCATCTGCGGCGACGTGAAGTACGGCCCCGTGACAACAAAGGTCCGCCCCCCACGTTTGGCTCTGCACGCCATCGCCCTGCAATTCGACCACCCCACCACCGGCGAACCACTTCAATTCGAAGCCGAATGGCCAGAAGAACTCGAACGCTTTTGGGATGAGCTGCCATCACGCTGGTCGTAGAGCCGCTTCGCGACTTGCAGCCATTCGTGTTTCCCAAAGTATCTGCGCAACCACGACGCCAAAGACCTCCGAAGTCTCCAAGACTTCGGAGGTCTATTGAACGCGGATGATTTTGGGAATTCGTATCAGTTATTGCTGCGATGCAAACCAAACTCACTTCACCACGAAGTTGATCATTCGGCCTGGGACGTAGACCACTTTGGCGATGGTTTTGCCTTCGAGGTGGCTGGCGACGTTGGCATCGGCTTTGGCGGTGGTCTCGATGGTGGCTTGATCGGCTTTGGCATCGACGGTGATTTTTGCTCGCAGCTTGCCGTTGATTTGGACGGGGACGTCGATCACGGCATCTTCGACATATTGGGGATCGAAGGTGGGCCACGGTTCATAGGCGAGCGTTGTTGTGCCGCCGAGGAGTTGCCAGAGTTCTTCGGCGATGTGCGGAGCGAGTGGGCTGAGGAGCAGCACGAACGGTTTCATGCTTGAGACCGGGCGAACGCTCCAGTTCGTCACTTCGTTCATGAACTCCATCAGGCGGCTGATGGCCGTGTTGAAACCAAGCGATTCGAGATCGTGCGTCACTGCTTTGATGGTCTTGTGCAGCAAGCGGATTTGTGGCTCGGAGGGGACGGTGTCTTGGACAGCGGGATTGATGCGGACATCTTCCGCGCGATCGTCGGTCAGCGTTCGCCAGACTCGGCTGAGGAAGCGGTAGACCCCTTCGACACCTTGCATCGACCACGGCTTCACTTGCTCGAGCGGCCCCATGAACATCTCGTAAAGACGTAGTGCATCAGCTCCATATTCTTCTACGACGATATCAGGATTGACGACGTTGCCGCGAGCCTTCGACATCTTGTGTGCTCGGCTTTCGATGCGGATGTCGGGGCGGTCTGTCAGCACGAATGAGTCGCCCGATTTTTTGACCGCATCGGGTGACACCTTCACCGTCGCAAGCTTTTCACCGGTTGTCTTGAGAATCGCATTCCCTTCGGTGTCTTCTGAGACTTCGCTGGAAGAGACCCATTCGCCGGTAGGTTGGGACTCCGTCCCGACCGCCGCTTTGTCTTCCGCGACCGATTCGCTGCCATGTGGGTCGGGACGGAGTCCCAACCTACGGTAGCCGGTGAACTCGACCTCGCCGAGAATCATCCCCTGATTGACCAACCGCTGAAACGGTTCGGCGGTGTGGACGTGGCCGCGGTCGAAGAGGACCTTGTGCCAGAACCGCGAGTACAACAAATGCAGCACGGCGTGCTCGGCTCCGCCGACGTAGAGGTCGATCGGGAGCCACTGCTTCTCCAACTCCGGGTCCATGAAGGCGGTGGAATTCTTATTGTCCACGAACCGCAAGTAGTACCAGCACGAACCGGCCCATTGCGGCATCGTGTTGGTTTCGCGTTTCAGTTTCGTCCCGTCGCTCGCCGTTTTGAACAGCCACGATTCCGGAGCCTTCGACAACATCGGCTCCGGCGTGCCGGTCGGCTTGAACGTCGCCATCTCCGGCAACGTGACCGGCAATTCGGAATCGGCATCGACTCGCATCAAGCCGGTCGGTTCGC
>CAIJTL010001535.1 GCA_903823545.1 uncultured Planctomycetaceae bacterium | reverse complement strand
ACAGAGAACAACATGCTTGCCAAGTTTTTCATCGACCGTCCAGTCTTCGCCGTTGTGATCTCGCTGGTGATTGTGTTCGCGGGCGGGGCGGCGCTCATGACGTTGCCGATCGCTCAATATCCGGAAATCGCACCGCCGACGGTGTCGGTGTCGGCGGTCTATCCAGGAGCGAACGCGAAGGTCGTCCAAGAGACCGTCGCTGCGCCGATTGAGCAAGAGGTCAACGGCGTCGAAAACATGCTTTACATGTCGTCGCAATCGACGAACGACGGCGGCTACAACCTGACGGTGACGTTCAAGCTCGGCACGAATTTAGATATGGCTCAAGTGCTCGTGCAGAATCGCGTATCGCTCGCGTTGCCCAAGCTGCCCGATGTCGTGAAGACGACCGGCGTCAGCACGAAGAAGAAGTCGTCGAGCATCTTGCTGGTCGTGAATCTGTTCTCTGACACGGACAAGGTGACGAACAAGCCGATCTACGATCAGCTTTATCTGAGCAACTACGCGACGATTTACATTCGTGATGAACTCGTGCGGCTGAACGGCGTCGGGGACGTCAGCTTCCTCGGCCAGCAAGATTACAGCATGCGCGTCTGGCTCGACCCCGAGCGGTTGGCCGCTCGCGGGATGACGGCGGGGGATGTCGTCAACGCGCTCAAAGAACAGAATGTGCAAGTCGCGGCGGGACGGATCGGACAGCCGCCGGTGCCAAACGGGCTCGACTTTCAATACATCCTCTCGACGCTCGGTCGATTGACGGAGCCGGAACAGTTCGAGCAGATCATCGTGAAGACTGGCTCGTCCGGACAGATCACGCGGCTGCGAGATGTCGCTCGACTGGAACTTGGAGCGAAGAATCAGGACACGCAATGCACGCTCGACGGTCAGCCGTCGGTTGGTTTGGCGATTTACCAGTTGCCCGGCTCGAACGCGATCGAAGTGGCCGACAACATCCGTCACAAGATGAAAGAGCTGGAAGCGAGCTTGCCCGGATTCAGTTCGGGAGTGAAGTACTCGATCGCCTACGATACGACTCCGTTCATTGAGCAGTCGGTCGACGAAGTTTTTCACGCGCTACGAGACGCGATCATCTTGGTCGCGATCGTCGTGCTGCTGTTCCTGCAAGATTGGAAGTCGATGATCCTGCCGATGATCGACGTGCCAGTGTCGTTGATCGGCACGCTGGCAGTGATGGCCGCGCTTGGTTTCACACTCAATAACCTGACGCTGTTCGGGCTGGTGTTGGCGATCGGCATCGTCGTCGATGACGCGATCGTCGTGCTGGAGAACATCGAAGTCTGGCTGGCGAAAGGTCAGGACGCTCGGACGGCGACGATCAATGCCATGAACGAGATCACTGGCCCGATCATCGCGATCACGCTCGTGCTCAGCTCGGTGTTCTTGCCGAGTGCGTTTCTCGGCGGCATCAGCGGACAGTTCTATCGACAGTTCGCGTTGACGATTTCCGCGTCGATGATCATCTCTGCGATCAACGCAATGACGATGACGCCCGCACGTGCGGTGCAGATATTCGCAACTCGCAAGCATGGCGATCCGCTCGAAGCATTGCCGTGGTGGGGCTACGCCGCGCTGCTCGGCTGGCTGTGCGAGCATTTCTTGTGGCCGCTGGTTGGAACGAAGCTCGAAGGTTCATCGCCCGTCGTGCAATGGGCGGTCGCATTGGGGTTCGCGCTGCCGGGAGCGGTCGTCGGCACGTTGGTTGCCAAGAAGGCAAACGCCGCGCTGTCGGTCTTCTTCAAATGGTTCAATCGGGGCTTCGATTGGATCACGAAGATTTACGGTCGTATCGTCGCGGGCTCACTGCGAGTCTGCGTGATCGTGCTGCTGATTTATGGCGGGTTGCTTGGCGGAACGTACTTTGGTTTGACGCACACGCCGATCGGATTCATTCCAAATCAAGACAAGGGCTACTTGCTGGTCAACGTGCAGTTGCCCGATTCGGCCTCGTTGGAGCGGACAGCGGAGGTCATGAAGCGGGTTGAGAAGATCGCTCGCGAGACCGACGGCGTTGCACACACGATTGGCATTGCGGGGCAGTCGTTCGTGCTCAACGCGGTGAATTCCAACTTCGGCTCGATGTTCGTGATCCTCGACGAGTTCGACCATCGGCACGGCATGGAGAAATACTCGGCGGTCATAGGTCAAAAGATTCGAGCGAAGTGCTTCGAGGAAATCTTGGAGGCTCAAGTCGCCGTCTTCGGAGCACCGCCCGTCGATGGACTCGGCAGTGCCGGTGGCTTCAAGCTGATGGTCGAGGACTTGAGCGGCGGGGCGCTCGGTGACCTGCAAGCTCAGGCAGACAACCTCGCGGCGAAAGCGAATGAACAACCGGGGTTGATCGGCCTCTTCAACAGCTTCCGAGCGAACACGCCGCAGCTTTACATCGACGTCGATCGGACGAAGTGCAAGTCGATGGGGGTGCCGCTCAACGATGTCTTCACCGCGCTGTCGGTGTATCTCGGCGGAAACTACGTCAACGACTTCAACCAGTTCGGCCGAACGTGGCAGGTGAATTTGCAAGCCGACTCGAAGTTCCGTATCCGTCCCGACGACGTGAAGGGATTGAAAGTTCGCAACGCGCGCGGCGACATGGTTCCGCTGGGAACACTCGCCGAGATCAAAGAGATCGGCGGCCCGGTGATGATCACGCGGTACAACACACGCACGGCGGCGACGATCAACGGTGCGAGCTTGCCCGGCGTCAGTTCCGGTCAAGCGATCCAATTGGTCGAAGCGGTCGCGAAGGCGGAACTCTCGTCCGGTCTGAAATTTGAATGGACTGAGCTGACATACCTGCAACTGCTCGAAGGGAGCGCAGCGATCTTCGCGTTCATCGGAGCGATCATCTTGGTCTTTCAAGTCCTCGCCGCGCAGTACGAAAGTTGGTCGATGCCGATGGCTGTGCTGCTTGTTGTGCCGATGTGCTTGCTGAGCGCGATTGCTGGCCTGTGGATGTGGAAGCTCGACATCAACATCTTCGTGCAAGTTGGCTTCATCGTGCTGGTCGGTCTCGCCGCGAAGAACGCGATCCTGATTGTCGAAACCGCGCGGCACCTGAAATCGACTGGCGAGTCCCGCTTCGACGCAGCGGTCAACGCGAGCAAGAACCGCTTGCGACCGATCATCATGACCTCGTTCGCGTTCATCCTCGGAGTCGTCCCGCTGGTCGTCTCGCACGGAGCGGGCTTCGAGATGCGTCGCACGCTCGGCGTCGCAGTGTTCTTCGGAATGCTCGGCGTCACCGGCTTCGGCATCTTCCTAACGCCGGTGTTTTATTACGTCATCGACTGGCTGTCTGATCGCGGCAAGCGAAGTTCCGATAAATGAGTGTCGGGATTTTGCCCTCAACTCCTGCTGCTATCAGATTTGCAACTCAGGTGCGGCTGAAAGTCCTGTCGAGGTTTCAGCCGAGGTGTGCGACAGCTTTTCCTGGCGTCGTCTGATCGGAGTTGGAATCCTCTTGGAAATGCAGTTAGAAACGCAGAGGCCACAGAGTTTGACGCGGAGTTCGCTGAGAGTCCGCCACATCCTCTGCTTCCGGTCTCTCTGCGGTCTCTGCGTTTCAAAAAACGAATTTCTCAGGACTTCCGACTACTCCACCGCATTGGTGGTGCTGCCAAGAATTGTTGCCACACCCCATCCGAGCATCTCCTGCTCGAATAGTGTTTTTGTGAATGCACGACTGATAAGAAGGAATGCCCCGGCCAGTTGGTGATAGCATTTGCCGGTAACTCGTCGAGGGGTGACACTTCTTCGGGCATTCAGCCATTTCTGTCATGTGGGATTTTGTTGCCCATTTCGATGACGGCGGGTATCGTGTCGTGACGTCTCTGATCCCTTCTTTTGAGGATCGTCGCCATGTCATGTCGCATTTCAGTGCTGCTGGTTTGTGTTTGGCTGTTCGTCGCTGAGTCAGTTCTAGGACAAGGGGCCTCCGGACACGCGTCCGTGAAGCCTGTTCCGGCTCAGAAGTTGGCGGCGGCGTTGAAGGGAAAATCTGACGAGCGGCGAGCTGAAGTTCTGGCTTCGCTGAGTGCTGAGAATGTTCAGCAAGAAGTTATCGCCGATGCTTTGCGAGAGTCGGTGGAACGAGACATTCGCAGCAAGCATGTGTCGCTTTTGACCGCGCAGTCCGTGCAACGACTGGGGTTGTCGTCGCGTGACGAGGATTTGCAGTTTCTCCTCAAGATGACTGACGCGGCTGACGTCAATCTGGCATTCGCAGCAGCTTACTCCCTCGGCGAACGGAGGGACGGAGCGTTTTTGCCAGCCATCGTGAGTCTCTCTGATCGCAAGGAGTTCAAGCAAAGCTTTGGACTGCGACGTTGCTTGGTCGATGTGGTTGCTCAAGTTCCGGACAAAGGGGCGATTGAATTCCTCGTTGACATTGCCGCTGGCTTCGATGGGCAGTTGCGTTTTGAGACGGTGCAACATCTGGCACGCCTGACTGGGCAACGATTTGGCGGTCACGCGGATCAGTGGGCCAAGTGGTGGAAAACCAATTCCGCTGGTTTCGAGTTTGTATCGCATCCCATTGTGGAAACGGTTCAGGAGTCTCAAGCCGTCGCTCGTATTCCGTGGCCGGAAGCATTGCCAGAATTTTTCGGAGTGCCGGTGTATGCCAAGCGAGTGGTGTTTGTCATCGATCGCTCGCGCAGCATGGCGTCTTCTGTTGACGGTGTGACACGGCTCGAAGAGGCGGTGAAGAATTTAGAGAAGGCCGTTGATGAACTCGACCGTTACGCGTTCTTCAACGTTTACGCCTACAACAGCGACGTCCTGCCGTTCATGTCGCAATTAGTACAAGCCGAGGAGTCCAATAAGCGTGCTTCGCACAGTTTTTCGTTGCGGCTGAGTCCCGATAAGAAGACCGCCAGTTATGACGCGCTCTACATGGGCTTAAAGGCCGACGCCAACTTGGAGGCGATGTATTTTCTGTCGGACGGAGAACCGACGATTGGGCGAATTGTCGAGATGCCTGCGATCGTGAATTCGATCACGGCTCAGAACGCGTTACAGCGAACGAGCATTTTTACGCTCGGCATTGATGCTCGTGGTGCTCATGAGGAATTTCTGCGAGATCTTGCGAAACGTAATTACGGCAAGTTTGTGATGGTTCGATAGTCGTCCTCGGTGAGCAGGGTGGCGTATGCCGCCAGACAAATAGTGTGCCTGTCCTAAATTCGGAGAGCTGACGGAGAGTGTCATGCCAGTGGTTCGATCAAATGTGATTCACGGAGCGATCGCTTGTCTGCTGCTGAATTTTGTCAGTTCGGCAACTGCGGTTGATGTATCGCCAACGACGGCGAAGTCTGTGCGTGAGCTTCTGGAGGTTGGTTTTCAACCAGGGAAAGAATCTTTGCCGAAAGCCAAATCGCTTTTTGAAGCGGCGGTAAAATCTGGCGACAAATCACCGGAGTTGGCTTACGCGTATGGACTCGTCCTGGTGAAGCAGTTCAAAACCAAGGAGGCGACCGAACAATTCCGTATCGCTGCTGAAAACCCAGAAGCTCCGTATTGGCCTGCTTGGCAAGCTCTCGTCTTCACGCACTTTT
>CAIJTL010001534.1 GCA_903823545.1 uncultured Planctomycetaceae bacterium | reverse complement strand
GTCGCTGCCATCGCCGCCGACGAGAGAATCGGGGCCCATGCCGCCGGTCAGTTTGTCGTATCCGCCTTGGCCGTTGATCGTGACGCCCACCGTCATCGTGCTGGCGGAAATCGAATCGTCGCGGTCGCCGCCGTTGACCTCGAACCGCTCAAACCCGGAGAGCACAGCGCGGCCGCCGCCCTGAGATGGAATCACGCTAAATGCTTCGTCAACGGCGGTGCGCCGTGTCACCGCTCCGGTCAGGCTCGTCGGCGACAACATCGAATTGCCTTGGACATCTTCCAGCAGCAGATCGCCGAGGCCGCCACCGCCCGAATTAGTACCCCCGATGAGAGTGTTCGTGCCCCCGCCGCCGCTGACGGTGTCGTCGCCAGCGCCACCGTCGAGTCTGTCGTTCCCGTCTTCGCCATTGAGCCGGTCATTGCCATCGCCGCCGATGGCGACGTCGTCGCCGGGACCGCCCAGGAATTCATCGCCACGACTACTTCCCTTGAGGGTGTCATTGCCAGCTCCGCCGTCGAAGAAACAGGCGAAGTCCACGCGACTGGCGTCCAACATGTCCGGGCCGGTCCCACCGAAGAATGAGAACATTCCCGTGTAGCCCGACATCGACTCATCCAACACGACCGCCGCGCCGCGCGACGTGCCGATTCCAACATTCTCCGAACTCAGCAGGGTGAAGTTGGGATAGAACGGGCCGATATATGGGAAGGCGCTTGCGGCGAAGGCGAATGGCGTGATCACGTGCATCCCATTCTTGTTGAGAACGCGCAACGTATTTTCTGGACCGTCACGCAACGTCGAAATGGTGAACGGGCCATCGGTATCGAGAAGCGAGATTCTCACCGTGTCGCCGTACACGCTGGCGTCGTTGACGATCGTGGTCATCACAGCCGCCGTCGTCCCCATGACGTAATTCTTGGCCGCTGATGCCAATAGCTTGAGCATGACCGTTTCATCCCCTTCCACGATCGTGTCGCTCAGCGGATCAATCGTCACCGTCGTTGTCGTTTCGCCGACCCCGAAGGTCACGAAACTGATCCCGTCATCCCACTCAAGGCTGCTTTGACGCGAGTGGGCGGTGTAGTCAGCGCCTAGGATCGCGTTCCCACCGGCGGCGAAGCGGACTTCCAATTCGTCGGTCGTTGGTCCTGATCGCGTAAACGTGAAAACCACTTTCGTCGGGTCATTCTCCAGTATGCGGGCCTGAGGTTTCGTGAGCGTGACGACTGGAAGATCATCATTGGTGATGGTTCCGGTGGCCGAGTTGGACGTCCCGACCGCGTAGGCCGTTGTGGGGGTGACGGTCAGAATCACGGTTTCATTCGGTTCGATCATGCCGTCGCCATTCGGGTTCACCGTCACCGTTTTGGATGTCTGGTTCGCGGCAAACGACACCGTGCCGGTCGTCGCCGTGAACGTGGCCGCTCCGGTCGCTGCATAGTCCGTCGCCTTCGTCGCAGTTCCACCGACCGTGAAGTTGACTGTCGTCGCACCGGTGGTGATTCCCGTTCGTGTGAACGTGTAAATCAGATTGGCAGACCCATTCTCAAACACGCTGCTGGGGGAGACTGCGACCGAGACGATCGTGCCGATCGTTGCGGAATAGTCTTCTACTTCGCCGCCGATCGCCGCACCTGTCGAGTTCGCTGCCGCCACATCCGTGCTCAGCCGGAACCGAGCGTAAGTCGCTCCCGGTTTCGTGGTCACGGGGACCACCGGGAAGGTCAGTAACATCCCGACGTTGTTCGTCGCCGTGGGAACAGCGACCGAAGCCCGCTCGGTCGCATTGTCGAACACGCCATCCTGGTTGTAGTCGATCCAGCCATACAGCGTGGCCGCAATGCCCGTCGTGTTCGTCGCCCGCATCCGCACGACCGGGATGCCTCCGGGCGTCAGCTTCAACGATGTAGACGTCACGATCAAACCTTCTTCGTCGTCCGGCAAAGTCGTGAGGTCGTCGCCATTGGCATTGATGTTGGGCGTGGCATCGGCCTCGCTATCGACACGGGCTCCCAGGAACAACGTGGTCTGTGTCGTGGTGATGCTATGACTCGGACCGTTGTCAGCCATCAGCGTTTGATAATTGCCAGGCCCCGTCCCGGTTCCGGTATCCGGCGCGTCGCCAAAGTCGGTCAGGGCTTTGAAATGCAGCACATACACCGCCCCGCGATCCGTCCCGCCCGTGTCATCCCTTCTTGCCCCGACGACCAAATTGCCGTAGCCCTCCAAGTCGTACCACGCCACGGAACTGCCGAACAAATCGTCGTTGTCCAGCGTGGGGCTGCCGTTGATGCCGCTGGCGAGTTTCGAGTGGCTCTTCACTGTGCCGTTCGCATTCATCATCAGCAAATGCACCGCCCCGCGATTCGTGCCCCCGGTGTCATCTTTCAGTGCTCCAACGGCCAGATCGGTCACGCCGTCGGCGTCCCAGTCACCAATCGATGTCACGGAGAATCCGAAGAAGTCACCATCCGCGAGCGTCGGGCCACTGTTCAAGCCACTGGCAATTTTCACGCTGCTCTGCACCGTGCCGTTGGGGTTCATGAAGAGCACATGCACCGCCCCGCGATCCGTGCCACCGGTGTCATCGGCAAAGGCTCCGACCACCAAATCGGTCACTCGGTCACCGTTCAGATCGCCCATCGAAGTCACGGAAGCGCCGAAGCGATCATGAGCGGCGAGCACGGGACCACCGTTCATGCCGCTGGCAATCTTCGTACTGCTCTTCACCGTGCCGTCCGATTTGAGAAAGAGCACATGCACCGCTCCACGATGCAAGCCGCCCGTGTCATCGCGATGTGCTCCGACTGCCAGATCGGGCACGCCGTCACCGTCCAGATCACCCATCGCCGCCAGGGAACTGCCGAAACCGGGATTGGTCCCAAACAGCGATACTAGGTTGATCCCGATGTCAATCCTTACGCTGCTCTTCACAGTGCCGTTCACGTTTAGAAAGAGCACATACACCGACTCGCTAATGATCCCAACAGTAGACGAGTTATCAATTCTGGCCCCAACTGCCAGATCGGTGATGCCGTCGCCGTCCACGTCGCCCAGCGCTACCACAGAAAGGCCGAAGACGTCAGACGACCCAAGTATGGGAC
>CAIJTL010001533.1 GCA_903823545.1 uncultured Planctomycetaceae bacterium | reverse complement strand
CGGGTCTCTGAATCGAGCGTGAAGTACCCACAGGACGGCGAGTGCCATGAGCGACGAGATCATCCTTGATGACGAGATCGACTGCCCAAACGGACGTGCTAAGCGGCGTCGCATGTTGTCCTCGATTCAATTGATGCTGGAGTGTCGAGCTAGCGTTCCATCTCCACAAAGCTGATCTTCGTCATGAAGGATCCATCGGGCAACTTTTGCTTGGAGCAAACCTCGATCAGCTTCATCAGCTCTTCGTAACGCAGTCGTCGATCAACTTCAATTTGAATGCGGTCAAACGGCGTCCGTTGGAGATCGAACAGCGATTTCAAGCGTCTGTTGATGACTTGTTTCATCGGATCGGTCAGTTGCCCAGATGCGATGACGCTGTTTTCTAGCTTCACTTGCTCAACATCGCCCAGGTCATTCGCGTTGACGAATAAGTGCAAGGCTTCCGATTGTTGAATGCTCGGACCGCCACCTTCGACGACATTTTCGGAACGCTCAACCTTTGTTTGCGGAACCGGCGGCGGCATGTTGAGTGCGAGGTGGCCTTCCACGGGTGCGGGTTTAAACGTGAGGATAAAGAACGTCAGCAACTGAAACGCCATGTCGAGCATCGCGGCAAGATTCAGTTCAACCCCCTTCTTTGTTTTGTGGCGGCGACGGCGTCCCATGTCACTTCTCCTCTTTTCCGGTCATCGCGCTCAGTGAAAACTGGCGATATCCCTGATCTTGGCAGACTTTGATGACATGGTTCATGAGATGAAACCGGACCCCTTTGTCCGCTCGCAAAATCACCGGAACCGGTAGTTCGCCGTCCGTCTTCTCACCGGCGGCTCGTAGTTTGTCTTTGAGTTCGCGGGCTTCACTCGACACATATTTTTCAGCAGCGAATGGAACACCGTTGACCTTCACGCGACCTTCCAGATCGACATTCAAAATGAGCGGTTCGTGCTCACCTTTCCATTCGAGCGGCCTTGCCGAACCCATCACGGGCAATTGCAACGATTGATCGAGCGAGGCACCCTTGAAGTTGATCACCAACATAAAGAAGGTGATCAACTGAAAAACCATGTCCAGAATCGGCGTGAGATTTGGCTCGGCTCCCTCTCCAGAATTTGCAGACATTGCGGTCTCCCTTCATCAACGACTTGAAGTGACCATTAGGCAGGAGTGCCAGCACCGGGAGTTCCCGTCCGGCTGGCATAAGACGAGTGAATTTTGCGAACGTATTCGCCCGCCAAGTTTTGAGCATCGACGCTCAGCGTTGCGACGCGGTCTTTGAACAACGCAAAGAGGTAAATCGCCGGAACAGAGATCGCGACCCCCTCGAACGTGAGCACGAGTGCTTCCGAAATACCTGCCGCAACTTCCGCCGCTTTCAGTTGAGTTCCCGAGGTGGCGATCACGCTGAAGCTAGAAATCATCCCCTTGAGCGTACCGAGCAACCCAATCATCGGCCCCAGCGATCCGATGACCGCCAACATACTGATGCGTTGCTCCATCTTCACAGTGATGGCTTCGCCAGTGCGATCCATGGCCTCACGCGCTTCACCCATTCCTGATGCCATAACCGTCAGGCCGGAAATCACCAATTGGCCGAGCGGCGATTCGCTTTGCTTTGAAGCTTGGTAAATGCCGTTGAAATCCTTCTTGGTCAACAACGCGTCGTACTGCTGCACCAATTCAGGCGGAATAATGATCTCAGGTCGCATCTCCAAGAACAGCGTCACTGTTCTGTGAACGAAAAAGATCGAGATCACCAAAATGATCAGGCCGATGAAACCCGATGTTTCGATCAACCACATGAGCATGTTTTGCTTTTCGGGTGCAGCTTCAGTCTCTCCTTCGGCCCCGGATTTTGCGGCTGCCGCTGGCTTTTCAGTCTCGTCCGCCTCGTCCTGAGCCCATCCCGATGACGCTCCCGACATCATCAAGAACAAAGCTAATAACACGCTCAACCACGACGACACCACTGATGTGCCGCGAGAATTCTGAACCAACATGAAGCACTCCCAAAGTGTGAGATCCGTGACTTGGAAATCAGGGCTCGTATCGTGGCAAGCCTGCGTACCATTTGCAAATGCGACGCAGATCAGTGCAATGACACGTCGTGAAGCCATCCCTTCGTGTAGTCCGAAACACCAGTTATCGGTCGAATAACGTGAGATTGCGGAGTAGAACGGCTCTCCAGGGCCTTTCTTTCGGGCCTGGAGACCTGAACGACGGCGACATTCCTACAATCCCACGTTGTTCAATCACACCGCCGAACGCGTTTCCGCCACTTCGAGCACGCTTGCCAACATGCGATTCGATTCCATCCACAAACCACCAGCAGCCCCATCGTGGCGAATCATTATTTGGATGATCACGCTGGTCCCAATGATGTTGATGGCAAGTTGGTTCTCTCGCCGCAGCCAGTTATCGCCTCAATCCAATGGCGTTTCAGGGCTCTCTAAAGACGATGTGCACCGACTAGATCGAATTCTCCATTCAGCCGATGAGTCCACCAAGACAACCAGCGTTGGCACCTCAGACCGTAATCTGAGTTCCAGCCACGACAGAGCGTCTTTGACCTCTGTTTCCGACAAAGCCTTCGGTATCCCAAAATCCGAACGAGCGACCTACGAGGCCTGGCTGAATCGTGCGAGCGTGGCAGACCAGGCGGATCTCGAACGAACAGCTCACCGAGATGTCCCGTTTGCCGTTTTGATGCTGGAGCCTGACCGATTCCGAGGTGACCTCATCACGATCGAAGGAGACCTCCGCCGCCTGAATCGCATCCCTGCCACAAGCGCTGACACCGCTGAATCAGATTCCTATGAAGCCTGGATATTCACTGCCGATTCCGGCCTCAACCCCTACCGCGTCGTCTGCACAAGTTTGCCAACCGGATTCGCATTCGGAGATCAACTCACCCCGCCAATTCGAGTCCGTGCGACCGGCTATTTTTTCAAACGTTTCAGCTACGCAACGACCGGCAACTACCACACAGCACCGCTGCTCTTAGCGAAAACATTGACCCGTATCACTTCGCACAAACCTTCGGTCCAGCTTCCAAACCACCGCGCACGGACGCTGGCGATCACCACAGTCTGTATCCTGCTCGTCGTCTCGATCGGTTGGATGATCGTCGGTTCTACAGGCCGTCGAGCGAAACGCAAATCAGGCAACACGTCATCTGACGAGCTGACAAGCTTCAATTGGCCCAATGACGATCCCCCCAGCCAACCAAATTTGACTTCAGCGACGCCCCAAATTTCGGTCGTGCCATTGGAGCACCAACCTCGACAAGCTTGACCTGAATTGCAGTAATCGAGTCGTACTACTTGATGATGTGGCACCACGGGAGTGCGTCTTGCAGATCGTCGATGGCCGCTTCGGACAGCTTGCACTCGGTGAGGCTCAGGGACTTGAGGGTTTTGATTTTGGCGAGATGCTTCAATCCGGCGTCGGTGATCGGGGTGGCGTTGAGGTGCAGCGTTTCCAGCGCGGGGAGGTCGGCAAGTGCGGCCAGCCCGGCGTCCGTGAGGCGGCGGCAATGGCTGAGTTGCAACTCACGCAGGTGGCGGAGCGAGCGGAGATGCTGCAAGCCGGCGTCGCTGACTTCCGAGGCAGCGCCGCCGACGTGGAGCAATTCCAGCAACTCGATCTGTCCGGCATGACGGAGAGCTTCGTCGGTGACCGGCATGTTGTAGGCTCGCAGCACCTTGAGCTTCGGCAGCTTGGCGATGCTCGCCCAGCCGTGATTGACGATTTGGGTTTGCCCGATGTTCAACTCTTCGAGTTCGGTTAGTTTCTCGACGAACGCAATGTCGTCATCGGTAAGCGGGTTTAAGCCGATGCTCAGATGCTTCAACTTTGTGAGTGCCGCAAGACTGGAAGTGGTGGGGACGTCGAGACCAGCACTATGCAGAGACAGGCCGGTGAGTCCCGTTCGCGTAGCAAGCTGCCGCACGGTGACGGGGGACAGCTTTGTACCGACGAGATTGAGCCGTTCGAGCTTCGGTGCGGCGGCAACCTCAAGCATGATGCGATCCGTGATGTTCGCGTCCGTCGCAGAGAATTCGCTGAGTGTTTCCAGTCGTCCAACTTCGGCGAGCGTTTCGTCCGTGGACTTCCCAACGGCCGGACGCAGGTCAATCTGCCAGATGCGGAACAGTTCCTTCGGCAGGTCTTCGATCCGCTGCACGGCGCGACTCGCGTCAAACGCGACGCGTGCGCTCAGCGGCACGGGGGGTTGAGACGCGTCGATTTGCATGTACACTAAGCCGCCTGCGGCGAGGACTCGGCGGGCGACGCGCAGGTCGGGGGCGGCGCTCTCGTCGGTCGGCAGCGTCATGCCGAGTCGCGGATGTTCGCGAACGAACTTGTCGAACGCGGCGGGCGTCACGCTCGTCCCGCCGAGTTCCAGCGTGATGAGTTCCCGCTGTCCGCGCAGGTCGGCCAGGATCGCGTCCGTCACGGTCGGGAGGTTCGACAGGTACAGCCGATGCCAGGGAAGCGGTCGCTGAGCCAGCCGCTTCACGTCCGCCTCGGTGACGCGCGTGTTGCTCAAATTGACATCGACCAAGCTGGGGAACTCACACAACACCTCAACCGCCCGGGACTCGACGGCGGTATTGCTAAGTTTAAGAGACACGAGTTTGGGCAGCCGCTTGAGGCACTCCACTCCGACCTGCGAGATCGGGGTGTTATTCAAAGTGAGGGTGACTAACTCGGTCAGTCCCGACAGCGAGGGCATTCCGGCATCGGTGACCTTCGTGTTGTGCAGGTAGAGCGTCTGCAACTGCTTCAGTTCGCTGAGCGCCGCGAGGTGCTGATCCTCAATGGGCAAAACGGCAAGGCTCAGCACTTGGAGTCGCGAGAGTCGCTGGAGATGTGTCAGGCAGGCTCCGGTGAGGCGAGTGTTGTGGAATTGCAGATCGCGAAGCGTGGTGCAACCCGCCAGCCGCGCGAGGTCGGCATCGCTCACTGTTTGCAGGCCAGTCAGATCAACGCCGGTGAGGAACACCGGATTGTTGTCGTGGCCGACGCGTCCCGCGTCGGTGGGTGGCACGCCCTGACCATCGGGAAGGGCGTGACTGGAGTCGTTGGACGCCGCACCACGCCCATCGCGTTGCTCTGGGCGTGCCACCCGCGCCGTCATCGGTTTCAGACCGACGCGAGACGCGTCGGCCACGTCGAGCCACTCGGCTCCGCGACCGGCCACCTGCACCTTGCCACCCACACTCAACACCCACTCCGCCACCGCCCGATGATCCGCACCATCCCAATCCACCTGACACGCTGGCTTCGCCTCCAGAAAATCCGCGACGCCAAGCGGCGTGACCTTCGGGGACGACGTGATGGAGATGTGCCTCAACTTCGGCAGCGTGGCGAGCGATGCCAAAGGCGTATCCGAGAGTCCCGGCTGACGGTGCAACGACAACCCTTCGAGATTAGGCAATCCGGCTAACATCGCCGCGTCGGAATCTTCAAGCCCGGTGCCGTCTAGATTCAGAACGATTAACTGTGGCATCTCCTCAGCGAGACGTCGCCAGGTCGATGGCCGATGCCGCGAGACCCCATCAGGTAAGACGGCAACTCCAAGCGTTTTGACCTGCGGCCACCGAAATGTGCGACGGAGTTGTTGATCGCTGGCGAGGTAGAGGACTAAACCGTTGAGCGTAGATGATCGCTCTATGCGATTAACGACCTCATTTGTGAACTGTCGACCGTCGAGTTGCAGCGAATTGAGCGGACGGGCTTTGAGTAGTTTGAGAATGCCGTCTCCCGTGATTCCGGTGCCTTCAAAGCTCACGGAAATCAACGTGGGCATCTCACACAAAACGGAGATCACGTCGTCGTTAACCCGGTGGCAATGGGGCACTTGAATCTGACCGACCGATTTCAGACCACCGAGATTCCGCTGAATGTCGGCAGCATCAATGTCCGTCACGTCGGCGAGCGTGACCACAACGACGCGAAACGGCCCCTTCGGCAAGTCCGCGAGTTTCGCAATGACATGCCGTTTGCCATCCTCCAAAGTTTCGACATGGACGCTCACGTTTCCCTTGTGTCCCAGCACCCACTCTGCGGCAGCGCGGTCCGAGTCGGCTGGGGTTTGAGGTTTGGAATTTGAGATTTCCGATTTGGGATTGGGCGAGACGGGATTGGTGGTCGTCGTCTCGGTGAGGCTGGCGTCCCGCTTCAGGAACGGGGGCAGAAACACGCTCAGCAGGACGATCGCGAGGAGCGTGCCGACGATGACCAACGGGCGGCGACGCGGCGTGGCCGCGTTCAACGTAGCCGTCATCGCTCCGCGTGACGAGCCGAGCGCGCGATCGACGTCGTTCGACGACAACGGCTCGGTCGCGCGAGAGCCGTTTGGCGAAAATGATTCGGCTTGAAGGTCGGTGGGGTGAGGAGCGTCTGTTATGGGTTGGGGTTCGATCACGTTCGGCTCGTCACGCGGAGCGATGACGGCTACGTTGGGGATCACCGTGGAGGCGAATGGATCGGATGCCGACGACGGAGCCGCCGAACTCGCGAGGAGCGCCGGCAAATTGTGTCCGACGCAGAACGGGGCGAGCGCGGTGGCGACTTCGCGCGGTGTGGCGAAGCGGTCGTCAGGCTTCTTCTCCAACAGCCGAGCGACCAGCGCGGACAGCTCGGCTGGCACATCGGGGCGGCGGTCGAGCAGCTTCGGGGCTGGCGTGAAGGAGTGCGCAAACATCTTCTTCGCCGCCGTGTTCAGCGACGGGCCGGCAAACGGCGGCTCCGTGGTCAGCAGCCGAAACAGCGTACAACCCAGGCTGTACAGGTCGGCTCGAATATCGACGGCGTGCGTGTCGGCCAGTTGTTCGGGAGCGATGTAGTCCAACGTTCCCATCACCTGCCCGGTTGATGTCAGCTCCGCTCCCGGCTGATCGCCGTGCAGCAACGCGAGACCGAGGTCGAGGATTTTGAG
Organism: uncultured Planctomycetaceae bacterium; assembly: GCA_903823545.1. GTDB lineage: Bacteria > Planctomycetota > Planctomycetia > Planctomycetales > Planctomycetaceae > SXKJ01. Next base: position 35 of record CAIJTL010001533.1, on the reverse strand, counting down.
TTCGTAGTGACCCGATTTATCGGGTCCAGAAGCGT
>CAIJTL010001532.1 GCA_903823545.1 uncultured Planctomycetaceae bacterium | reverse complement strand
CTCCAGTTCGATTAGCTACATCAATTACGAGTCGGTGGACGACGATTTCGTACGCCCGTTGCAGGTCGCCATCTGTGGCAATTATCGCTTCTTTGCATATAGCAATCGGAGCTGGAAGCTGCTGACGAAGCCCAGAAACAAGTCGCGTCATATCGTTGATCACATTTGCGGTCCCTGCAAAGCAATTGGCAAAACGACAGGCGAGCCGCCCGTCCTACGACTGGATCAAACCCTTCACAAGCTTCCCGCCGTTGACGATCTCGATCGGCCGAGTGCCGAACGCCAGCAGTTCTTCATCCGCGTTGATGCCCAATTGGTGATAGACCGTGTGCAGGAAATCTTCGAGCGGCACTGGGTCACGAGCGGGTTCGCTGGCGGTGGCGTCGGAGGCTCCGTAGATCAGGCCGCGTTGAATGCCGCCGCCGGCCAGGATCATCGAGTATGACCTGGCCCAGTGATCGCGGCCGTTGTCGTTGTTGACCTTGGGCGTGCGACCGAACTCGGAGGTGATCATCACCAGTGTGCTGTCGAGCAAGCCGCGTTGATCGAGGTCCGTCAGCAAACCGGCGATCGCGTGATCGAGCGGCGGAGCCTTGTCCTCGAAGTCCAACTTGATGTTCGAGTGGCTGTCCCACCCGCCGTAGTCGATGGTGACGAACCGCACGCCCGCCTCGACCAGCCGCCGCGACAACAGCAACCGCTCGTTCACCGCCGCCGGTGCGTTGCGAGCTTTCAGCCGATAGCCGGTGCCGTACAGCTTGCGAATGTGCTCCGGCTCGTCGTTCAGCGAGAACGCGGCTTGAGCTTTCGGCGACGTCAGCAACGTCTGCGCTTGAGCGAAGAACTCGTCCTGCGTGTTGAGCTGATCGACATCGCCATCGAGTTTGCGAAGCCGCTGCTCAACGATCTGCCGTGCGACACGTCGGCGTTCGAGTTGCTCCATCGTCAGACCGGCGGGCAACGAAAAATCCTTCACGCGGAACGGGCCGGAGTCCCCCGGATCGGCTCCGAGCTGAAACGCTCCAAACTTGCTGCTGAGGTATCCCGTCCCGCCCGAGAAGCCGTTTTGATTCGGCACCGCAACGTAAGCCGGCATGTTCTCGCGCGGGCCGAAATGTTGTGAGACGACCGCTCCCATCTGCGGATAGTCGATCACCGTCGTCGGCAAGTAACCGGTGAAGAGGTGATATGTCGCCAGCCCATGATCGGGGATGCGGCACTGACACGATCGCACGACCGTGAACTTGTCGGCGACCTGAGCCATGCGGCCGAAGTGCTCGCTGAAGAGTTCGCCGGTTTTTGTCTTCGTGACATTGAACGGCCCACGATACTCGGCCGGCGCTTCCGGCTTCGGATCGAACGACTCCTGCGAAGCAAAGCCGCCACCCAAATTGAGGTGAATGATGCTCTTCGCCGGGCCGTCTTTCTTCGATCCGGCGCGTGCTTCACGCCGCAACAAATCGCTGAGCGACAATCCGAGTGCTCCGCATACACCAACTCGCAACGCCTGCCGCCGACTCATTCGCGCGAGAAGCCGATAAGAAGCGCAACCGGTTTGATCTGGCTGTTGTCGTGTCATGAACTCAGGTCTCACGATGTCTCAATTCAGATTTTCAATTAGCCGCCCAACGCCCGCAGTGGGACATTCCTATCGGCACGAACAAGGGGGCACGATATTCAATGAGGCCGCGACATCCTAGCTGAGCATCGAAAAAGGATCAGAGTTCGATTGCTTGAAGAGAAATTTGTGATGCTTGCCGGAATGACGATAGATCATTGGCAAATTGCGAGATTAGTATCCCGACGCTGTCGAACGAAGAATTTCTTTGAGGAACGATCGAATGGATCAAGATCAGACCGAGCCGACTCCGTATCCGCCACCGAAGCGGGCGAGCATCCTTTTCCAACTGACTGCGTGCTCTTCGGTGTTATTCATCATGACGATTTTGGCAATGGTCGCTTCCGTCTTTGGAGACCAGTCGGCTCCAGCGGCCAAACAGTTCAATCGTCATGTGGGGAAAATCATCGCGTTCGAAGTCGGGGCGACGTTGCTGCTTGGTTTCGCCGCAATGACTCAAGATCGGCGGCAGACGCTTGCGGAACGGGAAAAGAATCAGCCCGTAGAATGAATCACCAGCGGAATGAATCAGAGGTGTGTCATGCTGCGGGATGTGGCGACTGGTCTGTCGATCATCGCGGGACTAGCGACTTGCGGCTTGGTGGGTTGGAGGCTGGCAATAATCTTCAGGACGATGAGTTCATATGAGTTTGTCAACGTGACCGTTGATGGCGCCACGATCCTTTTGAGCTTCTCAGATTCGGAATATCGAAGTTACCTGATTCTACTGGAACCTTGGATTTGGAGTGTGTTGGCGGCTTTTTTGTGCGTATTGGCGGCTTTCTGTTGGGCTTGTGTTGCAAGATTTTGGAAAAGTAGAGGCACATCAAGATGACGATCACACAGACGAAGACGGGGGTGCGTCGGTTGGTCGTGCTGCTTTCGATCGGTGCGATCATCTTCGCAGCGGCGGGGTTCTATCTCCATTTCTATTTGTATCACCCGATTGGACGTGGACCGGCGGGACCGTTGGTGGATCGGCAGGCTTTTGAAAAGGTGTGGTCGGATCGGCCTGTGAAGTTAGTGGGCTTTGGCGACAGCATGACGGCAGGCTTCGGCGCATCCGCTCGACACTCATACTTTGATCGCTTGGTTGCGAATCCGAGCGATGAGTTTCCGGAGCTAGCGAATCTCAACTTGTCTCGCGTGCTGCCGAATCTCACGCCGCTGAATATCGCTCTTTCGGGTTCAACCTCGTTGGAACAAGTCGATTACTTGCTTCCGAAGATCCCTCAGCACGACGACCAGACGTTCGGGCTCTTCGTGATGACCGTCGGAGGCAACGACGTCATTCACAACTACGGTCGCACGCCGCCGCGTGAAGGGGCGATGTACGGCGCGAGGTTGGCGGAGGCTCAACCCTGGATTACGAACTTTGAAGAGCGGCTTGATCGGATGTTGACGGTAATGCGGGAACGGTTTCCGGGAGGTTGCCATTTCTTCTTGGCGAACATCTACGATCCGACCGATGAAGATGGCGACGCGATCAATGCGGGCCTGCCGCGCTGGCCGGAAGGACTTGCGGTACTGAAGGCGTACAACGATGTCTTGGCTCGCTGCGCGGAAAAGTTCGATGACGTGGAGTTGGTCAACATCCACGATCTATTTCTCGGACACGGAATTCATTGCCGCCAGTTTTGGCATCGACATTATCAAAAGGCAGACCCGACCTATTGGTACTACGACAACCTCGAAGACCCGCACGACCGCGGATACGACGCGATTCGCCGATTGATGTTGATTGAAATGGCTCGGGTCTTACCGGAGCGGCTTAGGAATTGAACCGCAGAGAACGCGGAGATCGCAGAGGTTCATTTTTTTGGATTTTCTCAGCGATCTCTGCGTCCTCTGCGGTTCAAAATCGTTTGGGGCTGGAATCCCTGAGCTTCAATATTTGGCTGGAATCGAAGAAGGAAACGTATGTCGGAATCACTAAGAGCCGAAGTCGAGCAGTTGCGAGCGGAGCTTTGGCGACACAACCGACTGTATTACGTCGAGGCGAAGCCGGAGATTACTGACGTTGAGTACGACCGCCTGATGAAGCGGTTGGAGCAGATCGAGCGAGAGCATCCGGAACTCGATGCGCCGGACAGCCCGACTCACAAAGTGGGGGGCGAGCCGATCGAGGGGTTCGTGCAAGTCGATCATCGCGTGCCGATGCTTTCGATCGAAAACGTTTATGAAGAAGAAGGGGTCAAGAAGTTTGATGGCGATGTGCGTAAGTCGCTCGGGGCAGCGACTCAGCCGAAGTACTCGATTGAGTTCAAAATCGACGGTGTGTCGTTGGCATTGATTTACGAGCATGGCGTTTTGACGAAGGCGGTGACTCGTGGTGATGGCCGACGTGGTGACGATGTCACGGAAAACGGGAAGACGATTCGCGGCGTTCCGTTGCGGCTGTTTGGTGGCGAATCGAAGAAGGCCGGTGTGTTGTTTGGCGATGATGACATTCCACCGATCGTTGAGATCCGGGGCGAGGCATACATCGCGAACTCCGACTTCGCACACATCCGAGCGGAGCAAATTGCTGCGGGCGATGAGCCATTCGCGAATCCTCGCAATGCAACGACTGGTGCGTTGAAGTCACATGATCCAAAACAGTGTGCCGCGAGAAAGCTGCGGTTCTTTGCTCACAGCATCGGCTACAGCGAAGGGACCACCTATCAAACTCATGACGAGTTTCTTGCGGCAATCCGACGTTGGGGCATCCCGACGACGCCGCGAGTGGCAACGTTTTCCACGATGGATGCAACACTCGAATACGCGCACCAATTGATGGATGAACTGCACACGCTCGACTTTGAAGTGGATGGTCTTGTCATCAAGGTCAATTCGATTGATCAGCGCGAGCAACTTGGTCGAACCAGCAAGGCCCCGCGTTGGGTGATCGCGTACAAGTGGGAAAAGTACGAAGCGATCACACAGCTCGAAGAGATCGAAGTGCAAGTCGGCAAGACGGGCGCACTCACTCCGGTTGCGCACCTCAAGCCGGTCGAGATCGACCGCACGACGGTCTCTCGGGCGAGCCTGCATAACGCAGACGAGATCGAGCGACTCGGCCTGCGACTCGGTGATTGGGTCGTCGTCGAGAAGGCGGGCAAGATCATTCCGCACGTCGTTCGAGTCGAAGAGCATCGGCGCGACGGGAGCGAGCAGCCGTTTGTGTTTCCGATGCTGTGTCCGGTTTGCAACGCCGATGCCGTGAAGGATGAAGGGGGCGTCTACATTCGCTGTCCGAATCCGCAATGCCCCGCTCAGCTTCGCGAGTGGCTGCGGTTTTATGCCTCACGAAGTGCAATGGATATTGAAGGGCTTGGGGCAAAGCTGGTTGAGCAATTGACCGATAGCGGCCTCGTTGGCTCTCTGCCCGATGTCTATCGGCTGCATCATCGGCGCGAGGAGTTACTTGGCCTCGAACGCATGGGTGAAAAGTCGGCGGATGGTTTATTGAACGGTATCGAAGCCTCGAAGCAACGTTCGCTGTGGCGATTGCTCGTGGGGCTCAACATCCGACACGTCGGGACTCGCACCGCACAGATTCTGGCTGACCGCTTCGGCACGCTCGACAACATCATGTCACAGACAGAGGAGTCACTTTCGACCGTCGACGAAGTTGGCCCGGTGATCGCAAAGTCGATTCACAACTATTTTCAATCCGAGATCGCCAAGCGGCTCATCGAAGAGCTGCGTGGCTTCGGCTTGAACTTCGGCGAACCGATCGCCGAACGTCCCGTCGACGATCAACCACGACTGCTCGACGGACTGACGATCGTTGTGACCGGCACACTCACGAAGTTTTCTCGTGATCAAATCAAAGAACTGATTCATCTGCACGGTGGAAAACCATCCGACAGCGTTTCCAAGAAGACGTCATTCCTTGTCGCGGGGGAGAACGCTGGCAGCAAACTTGCGAAAGCTCAAGAACTCGGCATCCCGGTTTTGAGTGAGACCGACTTCGAGGCCAAGCTCAACTCGGTGCAAACAACGTAGCTTGTTCGGTTGAGTGTGAACTCGTCGGCCTCTTGGTTTGTCGCGCCGGGCGCGAGGTTTCTTTTACCGACCCTGGACTCACGCAATGATCTCATCGATCGGTTTGCCGTGATCGATGTCGAGTCGCTTGCGGCCAGGGATCTCGAGCTTGCGCGAGTCGAGGCCGAGTTGCTTGAGGATCGTGGCATGGATGTCGGTCACATAGTGGCGGTTCTCGACGGCATGGAAGCCGATGCCGTCGGTGGCTCCGTGAGCGATGCCGCCTTTGATGCCGCCGCCGGCCATCCACACAGAGAATCCATACGGATGATGGTCGCGCCCGTCGGTCCCTTGTGAGGCGGGCGTGCGTCCGAATTCGGTCGCGAAGATGACGATCGTCGAATCAAGCAGACCTCGTTGCTTCAGATCCTTCAGAAGTCCACCGATCGGCTTATCGACCGCTTTGAAGTTGGCAGTGTGATTCGCCTTCAAACCGCCATGAGCATCCCATGCTCCGGCACCGCCAGCTCCATGTTGGACTTGGATGAATCGCACTCCGCGTTCAATCAGACGGCGAGTCGCCAGCATCTGCGATCCGAAGCTCTTCGTGGCCGGATCATCGAGGCCATACATCTCTTGAATCGCTTGCGTCTCGGTCTGAAAGCCGAGTGCTTCCGGCACCGAAGTCTGCATGTGGAAAGCCAGCTCATACGCCTTGATGCGAGCCAGCAGCGCGGGGTCGTTCGGGTATTCAATGGCTTTCAAGCGATTGAGTCGGCTAGCCAGTTCGAAGCTGAGTTGTTGCTCGTCGATCGACTGACCGTTCGAAGGCTTGCCGTAATCGAGCGGGTTATTGGGATCGATGCGGATCGGCACGGCATCATGAGCAGGGCCGAGGTAGTGACCGTCTTTGGCGTTCCAGTACTCGCGATTGCCCATCGAGATGAACTGGGGCAAGTTGTCGTTAAGCGAGCCCAATCCGTAATGCACCCAAGCTCCGAGCGTTGGGAACTCACCGTCGAGCATGTGGCGGCCCGAGTGGAATTGAGTCTGTGCTCCGTGGTTGTCGTCGGTGGTCCACATCGACCGCACGATGGCGATGTCGTCGATGCAACTTCCCATGTGAGGCACCCAATCACTCAGCTCGATGCCGCTGTCGCCGTACTTTCGATAGCCGACCTGTAATGGATAAATCTTCTGACGCAGTTCGACGTTGAACGCGACCTCACGACGGTTGAGCCGCTTGGGATCTTGAGTATCCGCGTAAGGCGTCTCGCTGATGGACTTGCCCGCGTACTTGGTCATCTCCGGTTTTGGATCGAACGACTCCGCGTGCGAAACTCCTCCGTTCATAAAGAGCCACACCACAGACTTCGCCTTCGGTGTGAAGTGAGGCTGCCCATTAGGCGGCAGCCAAGCATCGGGCTCGTTGGCTTTCAATACGCCGTCTTGCGCGAGCATCGCCCCGAGTGCTAAACCGGTGAAGCCGAGGCCGAAGTCGGCGAGAAACGTTCTTCGGGAGTGTGAGTTGGTCATTTGAAAAGTCCGATGGTTTTGGACGTGATTCGGGATCAATGTCGTCGTCCTTGCTCACGCAACAGTTGGTCCACCCAAGCTGAGTCGTCAGGCGAGAAGGCTGGTTCGGGATCTGTCTGATAGCTCAATTTAACGTACCGGCCCCGGGCGTAGACCAAGTCAATAATCTGCTGAAGATTCAATGAGACTT
>CAIJTL010001531.1 GCA_903823545.1 uncultured Planctomycetaceae bacterium | reverse complement strand
CAGACAAACCGCAGATGACTCGATTGCTGCCGACTCGCTTTCGAATCGACGCGATCTCTTGTTCGATGAAGTCGCTGATCTTCCAGGTGCCGCGACAGCGGCAGATTCCTTTCACGAAGTTGGCGAGCAAGCGACTTCCGTGTTCGGTGTGAGTCACCTCCGGATGAAATTGCAGCCCATAAATCGGCAACGTGCTGTGTTTGACCGCCGCGTTCGGGCAAGTTTCCGTGTTGGCGATCGGCGAGAACTCTTCCGGCAAATCGCGAACCTGATCACCGTGGCTCATCCACGCTTGGAATTCAGCCGGAACCCCTTCAAACAAGCCGGTCGACGAGAAGACTCGACACGGAGCGTTGCCGAACTCGCGAGTGTGACCAGCGGTCACTTGGCCCCCTTGAGTCTGACAGGTCACCTGCATTCCGTAGCAGATGCCGAGGATCGGAATGCCCAGATTGAAAATCTCTGGGTCCGGCTGCGGCGAACCTTTCCCGTATACGCTCGCCGGTCCACCAGAGAGGATCAGCCCTTTGGGGTTGATCTCCCGAATGCGTGACGCCGGAAGGTCATGCCGGACCATCTGGCAGAAGACATTATTCTCGCGCACTCGGCGAGCAATCAGTTGTGCGGTTTGCGAACCGAAGTCGAGCACCAAAACTTGCTCGGCCACATTCGCCCCAATGGCCTGCGCGGCCGGTTTCATCGTCGTTGAATTCGCGGACATACCTAACCAATTTCCGAACTGTCTGAATGCGATCCAGGGAAAAGGGCGAATGGTATTGGCCGACCGGGGAAAAGGGTATTGTCACGCGGGAGGGTCGGCATGGAGGGAATCACCACGAGATTTTTTCGAAGAGCCGCCGGAGCTTTTCACCACGCGATGTACTCCATTGGCTGATGTACGCGATTCGGCCCACTAGATGGCTGCGAAATTCCTCGCGATTTTCGCGGTTTTGAGCTGCCGGGCCGGTGAGTGCCGCTTGATGGAGGATGGCTTTCAGACGGTCGTACTCCGCGCGAGGGACATTTGGCTTGCTGTTGAGCACGACTCCGGCGGCGCGTTGTTGTTGGCTTTGTGTGGCGATGCACGTTTTGTGGTGATTGATTTGGAAGCCTTCGTCGAGCGCGATTGCGGCGACGTAGATGTGGAAGCGTTTGAGCTTGGCAGCGAAGTCGGGACCGCCGGAGAACAGCAGGTCGTCGGCATAGCGTGTGTAGGTTGCGTTGGCCCAAGTTGCCAAACCGGTGAGGCGGCAGTCGAGTCGATAGGCGCAGAGGTTTGCGATCGCCGGTGACGTCGGTGCTCCTTGCGGGAAATGTAACCGTTGCAGCAGCAACTCTGAGTTCCGGCGGCGTTCCCAATTTTCTCGGTTGGGAAACGTTCGCCAGACGTTGGCGGGGACTCGGTTTGAACACAATGCGGTCAACGTGCGAGCAACCTCTTCGGGATATCCCAAGCCCATCAACTGGCCGGTGAGTCGAGAGGTTTCGATCGACGGGAAGAAGTCTTGCAGGTCCATGCGCAGGACAACCGTCTGTCCGACATGCGGCTCAACGTAGGACTTGACCGAGCGTCCTTTGCAAAATCCATGTGCGGCAGAATGCGTGGGAATGGACTCGAAGAT
>CAIJTL010001530.1 GCA_903823545.1 uncultured Planctomycetaceae bacterium | reverse complement strand
GGCGAATCTTGAACGCGAAAAACTCGCCGAGGAGTTCGGTAAGCTGCTGACCGACATTTTGGGTTACCTGCATTTGCTGTCCGACGAGGCTCACATTCGAGCGGTCGTGCGAGAGGACATGCTCGAACTCAAGGAAAAATACGGCGACAAACGCCGCACAGATATTGAAGACGCTGAGGCTGAAGACGTTGACCGTGATGAACTCATCACCGAAGAGCCGATGACGGTCGTGCTTTCTCAACGTGGCTACATCAAGCGGACTCAGTTATCTGAGTACGAAGCTCAGAATCGCGGTGGCAAAGGAGTTATCGGAGCCAAGACCGAAGACGATGATCCAATCCAGAACCTCTTCGTCGCCAGTACGCATGACTGGCTTTTGTTCTTCACGGATAAAGGCAAAGTCTATTGGTCGAAGGTCTATGACCTACCACTCGGTACGCGAACGGCTAAGGGACGTGCTCTGGTCAATCTGTTGACCATGAGTGAAGGGGAGAAGGTCTGCAACTGCGTGGCCGTTCGGACGTATGACGATCGTTCGTTGATGATCGCAACTCGCAATGGCACCGTGAAAAAGACGCCGTTGGCCGATTACTCTCGCCCAAAGAAGGGTGGCCTGATTGCGATTTCTCTCGTCGAAGACGATGTCGTCGTCGACGTCCAACTGGTCTCGGCGGGTCAAGACGTGCTCATCGCTACGGCGAACGGCATGGCGATCTGCTTCCGTGAATCCGACGCTCGCAGCATGGGACGAGCGACTCAGGGCGTGCGCGGCATCCGGCTCAGCAAAGGCGACATCGTCATTGGTATGGTGATCGCGCATCCGGAAATGACGCTGTTGACCGTTTGTGAAAAAGGATATGGCAAACGAACGCCGTTCGGTCTCGGTGATCCCGAGTCGGCAGAGGTTTCAACATCAACAAGCGAAGATACCATTATTGGAGAGATCTCCGCAGACACGGTTGCAGCAGAGGCTGACGTCGAAGAGACCGTTGCTGCCACAACTGACGGCGACGATTCCGAAGTGGCGGATGAGGTCGAAGGAACTGAAGACTCGGCAAAGAGCGGTATGCAATATCGTCGCCAAGGCCGAGGCGGCAAAGGTGTTCGCGACATCAAGACGACCGCACGCAATGGTAAAGCGGTTGATATCGTCGCCGTCACTGATGCAGACGAGGTGTTGATGGTCACCGCCAGCGGCAAGATTCAACGCTTGCGAACTGCCGACATCAGCATCATTGGTCGTAATACTCAAGGCGTGCGAATCATCCGTCTAGAAGATGACGACAAGCTCGTCTCGATGGCTCGTATCCCAGCTGAAATCGCTGCAAGTGATGTTGCTGCCGTCGCTGAAGCTAAAGCTGACTAGCGGTCTATAGTACGTCGCGTCAGCGAGTGTCTGAGAAGAGCATCAGGAAAACTGGCACTCTGAAAAGTCACTTGCCGACGCGCCGTTCTGGCAGCGGCGAATGAATGCGAATCAATTTTGAACGAAACGATTCTGAATTGCTGGTTTTTCGCTTAGAGCCGCGAATATACTGCCGCCGCTCGAACCGTCAGCTTGCTTCTTTTCGCCGACCTTCCCCGCCTTGGTTGACGTGATCGAGCCCATCAGGACCGCTCGTCCCATGCACACCAGCACCTTACCGGTGGGAACCGGATCGGTTGTTGAATTTGCTACTGCCATAGCCTGCCTCGAACCAGTCGTTGCAACAACACCTCCATGTCCGACGTCGCTCGTCGATTTGGATGCGGTTGCTTCGCGTGTCGAAGAGACTTTGGCGACAGCCTCGCCGTCTAATCTGCAGTCTCGAACGTCGGCCTCTGACGTACCCACACCGCAAGTCACGCGGCGTCCGTTACCCAAGCGGACTAACTCGCTGATGGGCGTGCAGATTGTCGGTGTCGGCTCGTATGTGCCCGACAACGTTGTGACAAATGCCGACCTGCGCGAACGGTATGGTTTCGACCCTGATTGGATCGAGCAGCGGACGGGGATTTTCTCTCGCCGACACGCGCCGCCAAGTGTCGCCACGAGCGATATCTGTGTCGAAGCAGCCAAGCGAGCAATCGATAACGCTGGCGCGAAAACCGAGGACATCGACTTACTCATCGTCGGCACATTTACGCCAGACCATACTTGCCCTTCCACGGCGTGCATCGTTCAGGAAAAACTTGGACTCGATGTCCCAGCGTTTGATCTTGCCGCAGCTTGTTCGGGATTTGTTTATTCGCTGGCGACGGCGGCGCAGTACGTCGCGACGGGAAACTCAAAGCTGGCGTTGGTAATCGGTGCCGATCTTTGTAGCCGAGTCGTGAACCCATCGGACAAGAAGGTGGCCCCGTTGTTTGGTGATGGTGGTGGAGCTGTATTGGTCTCTCGCGGCAGTATGAATCAAGGTTTGTTGTGCTACCAGTTGGGAGCCGATGGCGGCGGCGGGCCATTATTGCAATGTCCCGCTGGTGGAACTCGGCAGCCAGCAACTCCGCAGGACATCACGAATGGAAATCAATTCCTCAACATGGATGGCCGCAACGTCTTTATTTGGGCGGTTCGTGTTGTCGAAGACACAATCAAACTTGTCCTCGAAAAATCGGGGCTCCGAATCGAAGATGTTTCGTTGTTCTTATTGCATCAAGCGAACGCACGAATCTTGGACCACGCTGTCGAGAAACTTGGTATCCCGCGCGAAAAAGTTCTGATGCAACTCGATCGATATGGAAACACTTCGGCGGGTTCGATCCCATTGGTTTTAGACGAAGCGGCACGCTCGGGAAGAATCCAAACGGGCGATACCGTTCTCATGTGCGGTTTCGGTGCGGGCCTGACGTGGGGAACGGCCTTGTTCCGTTGGTAATTGGTTATGTGAATCGAGTATCAACTCATCGTGGATTTGTTAGACATCAGGAGATTTCGACGTGATCGAATTCATCCGCAAGCTGCTTGGAAAAACAATCGTAGTGACACTCCGGCAAGAAGGAGCGATTCCGATCAAGGGCTTGTTGTCCGCAATCGACGATCGCTTTTTGATTGTTGAACAACTGCGAGGAACACGCCGTGTTCCAGTTCATATTCCGATGGGGTCAGTTTTATTCTTTGTGGAAGACCATGAAGAACGCTGAGGGTAGAGGGCTGCGCGATGAAACTCGGAATAGTGACGTATCTGTGGGGCGCTGATTGGGATCTACCAACCCTCATCAAGAACTGTGAGGCGACCGGCTTTGAAGGGGCGGAGCTACGAAGCACCCACAAACACGGGGTTGAACCCTCTCTTAGCAAAGATCAGCGGGCAGAAGTTCGGAAGCGATTCGCTGATTCCAAGGTAACTTGTGTTGGTCTCGGTTCGG
>CAIJTL010001529.1 GCA_903823545.1 uncultured Planctomycetaceae bacterium | reverse complement strand
GCGATGGTCGAACGTGGGCTTCGCGAATTCAATCAGATCGACATCCTCGTCAACAACGCTGGCATCAACATCCGTGGGCCCATTGAGGATTTGACCTATGAACAATTCAAGCAAGTCAACGACATCAACACCGACGGCGTTTGGCTTTGCACACGTGCCGTTGTGCCGCACATGAAGTCGCGAAAGTACGGCAAGATCGTGAACCTCGCCAGCACTCTTGGTGTCGTCGGCCTTGCGAATCGATCGCCATATGCCGCGAGTAAGGGAGCGGTTGTCATGCTGACGAAGACGCTTGGGCTCGAACTCGCGCCCTGGAACATCACGGTCAACGCGATCTGCCCCGGCCCGTTCCTGACTCCGATGAACGTCCCAATTGCCGAGACAGAAGACGCCAAGAAAAACGTTGTCGGAGCCGTCGCCTTCAACCGCTGGGGCCGCATGGAAGAAATTCAGGGAGCCGCGATCTTCCTTGCGAGCAACGCATCAAGCTACATGACCGGCAGCTTGGTGACCGTCGATGGCGGTTGGACGGCACGCTGAATTCTTCATTCCACATGTTCGCTGTCAGGAGGCTAAGGTGGTCGATCTTGACGAGTATCTGCTTTACCAACGCGTGAGTATCGACATTTCCTTCGCCGCGTCGCGCCCAGCATTCGGCGACCTCTTCCTCATTTGCGGCGATAAGCATCCCAAGTTTCCACCCTCTGGAAAGTTTGCTTTCGATTCCCTTGCGGAACTTCAGTTCGAGCAGGTGGATGATTACTTCGGAATTCGGTCGTTGAACGATGAAGGAGACGACGTACCGATTTGGTTATATCCGCTCATAAAAGGTGAGCCAGTCTTCCATCATCCGGGTCCGTTCGATGGGGTGCGACTGGCTTACAATATTTTGCGGAACCCGGCTCGACATGCGGAGCACTATCTCAATTGCGTCGCGGAATTCGCCGTATTTGGCGTTGGAATTCGCTATAGAAACCGCGAAACAGACTTGGGTTCACCGCCAAACCTGTCGGTTGTTCGCGCCGACATCGACGCTGTTGTGCGGCATTGGGCGGCGGAGGGTATTGAAGTAGGTTCATCGCAAGCGTTGGAGATGGATAACTGAGGATTCAGCAGCAAACATGGCGCTGCTCGGGAGTGGACGACAACTTCGTCCGAGAAACCAATGTCGTTCACGGACGCCACGTGAACTTTGTCGTTACATGGCGAAAGAATCGGCTTGCCAAAACTTTGCTGTCCTTGCGGTTTCGTCCATGATCTGTCGCCGATACCTGACAGGGGATGGCGAACCACACTTGATGATTCTTTCGACTCAATGTTGGACGCAGAAGTTGCTCTGCAACGTCTCTACGCAAGTCATGCCCCGTTTGCGGTAGAGACGCATCAACAACACACGAAAGTGATCGCTGAAAGCACTGGCTTGTTATACGAATGCCCGAAGTGCGGGAGACTGATGTGGAAGAAACCAATGTCCGAAGATTTCGTGGTTTACCGAGTAGACGAATCCGTGTAATGACGCTGATTGCATAGCGTGTTTGCGACTGGGTCACAACATGCTTGCCATCGTTCGTTCGCTCAAACGCAATAGAACAACAGCGTCCAGAGAAGTCGGCAGTCGAGTCGCTTTTGAAAGCAGCCATTTCATGCCGGATCGTTGACGTATTACGTCATCTATTCCTCTCTCACTTCTTCGAGCACTCGATCAACCTCATCAAACAGGTCTTGCAAGATGACTCGAAAGCCGGGCAGCACGTCGTCGCCATTCAGCGAATCTTTGAGGCCGATCACGACAGATGTCGTCGGGGAAGTATGCACCGTGGCGTGACGACGTCGCGGGTCGATGATCCAGACGAGCAAGACACCGGCGGTGAAATAGTCATTGAGCTTCCGCTCCATTTCGCGTCGGGTATTGCTTTTGGAAAGGACTTCGACAGCGAGGTCAGGAACGACTGACGGAAACGGCTCCTCTTTCACGGGCTTCGCTTTTGCCAGTCGCTTTCGACTCACGAAGCTCACGTCCGCAGCACGTACTTGTTTGGGAAGAATTCGCAGCGTGCCATCGGAACCGAGCACGATCCCCAGGCGACGCTGCCGAACGAATTGCGTCATCAACGAACTGAGAGCCGTCGCCAGGAATGATTCGTACCAGCCAATTGCTTTCTCCACGATGACGCCATCTATCAGTTCGCAAGTTCCATTCATGCGGCGGTCAATGCGTTTCAAGTCGCGAATCGTGGCAGTACCGGGTGCGGGAAACAGTCGCACGCGAGATGCCGGTATTCCACCGAGGCGATCAAGCACATCGCCGAGCATCGCGTTATCACCAAAGATCGGAGGGCGTTCTGATCGAACTTTGCGAATCTTCGCTTTCGGCTTGATCAACACGGTTGCCATTCGACGGTTCCTTTCCAATCATCCCAGTACCAGCGGAGATTGTTCTGCCGCATGATGACGCAATCAAGCATACTTTCCACATCAGATCAAAACTTGAGCCCCGCATGACAGCCAGTCTGACAATTCTCGCGAGCGGAAGTTCTGGAAACACCGCGTTGGTTGATTGCGATGGCGAACGATGGCTGATTGATCTGGGGCTCGAACCGAGGGAATTGGATACTCGTTTGGCGGATGCCGGGGCGAGTTGGTCGCAGATCAAAGGTGTCTTTATCACACATCGGCATTCGGATCATTGGCGTCCGAAATCACTGGGACGTTGTTGGGCTTCGCGAGTTCCGGTGTATTGTCATCGCGATCACAGTCCGGCATTTCGAGTTTCCTGCCCCGACTTTCGCGACTTGGAACAGGCCCGTCTGTTTCGACCGTTTGTTGGTGAGCGTCCGGTGGCTTTGACCAAGAATTGGCAATGTCGTCCGTTTCGAGTCCGTCATGATGGTGGAGCGACGTTTGGTTTTCGCTTTGAAGAAACAGGCAATGACACTTCGACTCAATCAACCTCAAACGGTACGACAAAGCGGCGAGCCTTCGCGTACGTGGCCGACTTAGGTTGTTGGGATCGAGGAATCGTTGATCGACTGGCCGACGTCGATCTGCTGGCACTCGAATTCAATCACGACCCGGAAATGCTACGGAACAGCAAGCGGCCGCCGTGGCTTGTTCACCGAATTCTTGGTGATGAAGGGCATCTTTCAAATGCCCAAGCGGCATCGCTGGTAAGCGAAACATTGACGATGGC
>CAIJTL010001528.1 GCA_903823545.1 uncultured Planctomycetaceae bacterium | reverse complement strand
TCAACAAGATCGGTGAGCCATTCGGACGCTTCTTCAAGACAATTTCCCGTAGGTCATCGATCCCTTTGACAAGCCCCTGCCCTCGAATAAAGCGCTGCTCGTTGTGATGGACCACATATCCGCCACCTGCGATCAAGTTGTTCTGTTCGAGACGCGTAAAGACTTCATCCAAAGTCAGGTCATAACTTGTGAGCCGATCAGGCTCCGGGCGCACTTCAAACGATTTGTAATAGCCACCGTGCGTGTTGATCTCGGTAACACCGCGCACTTCACGCAGCTTGGGGGCGACATCCCACTCCAAGATCGTTCGCAACTCCATCGCCGTGTGCCGATCAGAACGGACTTCAAATTGAAGGATCTCACCGAGAGCCGTGGTCAACGGACCGAGCTTCGGCGTGCCATACCCTTTCGGAATCAAATCAGTCGCATTCGGCAACCGCTCGGTGACAAGTTGTCTCGCGCGATACAGATCGGTCCCTTCTTGAAAGACGATCGTGACCACCGAGATCCCGAACTTTGAAACGCTGCGAAGCTGCTCAATCTTCGGCAGCCCACTCATCACTGTTTCGACCGGATAGGTGAGATATCGCTCCACTTCAACCGGCGATAACGGGCCACCTTCAGTCACAACGGTGACTTGAGTGTTGGTCATGTCAGGCACAGCGTCGATCGGCAAATGGATCGCCGCGTTCAATCCAAGCGCGGCCATCAAAAGAGTAAAGATCAACACCAGAAAGCGATTCGCCAGTGAGAACTCAATGAGACGAGAGAGCATGGCAATTTTCAGAGCAGGGGCAGCTCAGTGCTACCGAATTCAATTGATGATGACGGCCGTATGCCGGAATTCCGCAGCTTATTCCTCGGACTCCAGAAGTAGCTCCGATTTCAGAATAAAGCCACCGCGAGTGACGACCTGCATTCCTGATTCCAGCCCGTGAGTGATCTCCACCATTTCACCTTGCTCAAGGCCGGTCGTGACGTCAACTCGTCGAAACGTGTCTTCGGATTCGCCAATGAAGACAAACTTCTTTTGATCGTGTTCAACGACCGCCGAAGATGGAACAGCCAAACGGGGCTTGTGCTCACCATTGGCCAGCGTAATGCGAACAAACAAGCCGGGACGCAATAGACCTTTTGAATTGTCGATCGTCGCGACCAACGGAACGGCATTCGATTCCTGCGATACCTCACGTCCAATGTAGTAGAGCTTCGCTGCGAACTTTTGGTTGGGGAGCGCTGGCGATTCCACGATCAACTCTGATTCGGGAGCGATGTTGAGCATCGACCACTCGCGCTCTCGCAGATCGGCGGCAATCCAAAGCTGCCGCGTATCAGCCAACACAAACATCGTATCTCCCTGCTTCGCTCGCTCGGACGCAGAAAACACTTTGCGTTCAATGGTCCCTGCAAACGGAGCACGGCACTCCACCTGGGAAAGAATCCGTTGTTGATCCCCTTCCTCGGCCCCTGTATTCACCGCGTCTTCTCGATAGCCCAACAGCATCGCGACATTCTGCCGAGCGATTTCGACTCGGCGTCGAGCATCCTCCAAGGCGAACTGTGCCGTGTCAGTGCGACGTCGAGACTCAAACGACGATTGCTCACAAACAGCCTTCATACTCGCCTGAGCCGCTTCAACCTCATTGAGTCGTTCGCGAACGGTTCGTTCTGGTAGCACCGCCGAACTTCGGTCTAAACCTGCGACAGCCGACTGAGCAAGCTCCCAACGAGCATACGCCGTCACCAAAGATGACCCCGCTTCGCCCAACTTGCGACTATCGAATTCCGAACGCAATTGCTTCAACGGTTTCCGACCTTCAAT
Organism: uncultured Planctomycetaceae bacterium; assembly: GCA_903823545.1. Classification (GTDB taxonomy): domain Bacteria; phylum Planctomycetota; class Planctomycetia; order Planctomycetales; family Planctomycetaceae; genus SXKJ01. The sequence continues at coordinate 2,607 of CAIJTL010001528.1, read as the reverse complement.
CTCTTTCACCAACTGTAAAACATTGTCGCATGTTTCACGCTCCCAATCAGCAGAGCGCTCGGCAAGTTTCAAATCCATTTGTCGCTGGATGAGATTTGCTCGTGCGGTCCCAACTTCTGGACTCGTCAACACGGCCACAACTTGGCCAGCCTGAACTGTGTCTCCCGGCTTAACGAGAACCTTCATCAACACACAATCAGTCGCCGCTTTGATTTCAATATGTCGAGTGTCGTCATACTGCACTCGTCCTGGAACAACGACCGTTGGACTCATTGTCCGCGACTGGACTGACTCGACATGAATTTTGGCCGCCGATCTCTTAGCCGCTGGAAGTACAACGACCGTCTTCGGGGCGTCGTCATTTGCACCTTCTGTTTTTGTTCGCTTCAAGCTCTCTGAATTCACAACGTTTTGCTCCGAGGTCGCCCCTTTCGGAGAGTGCTTTAGAGCCCAGACTGAGCCACCAGCACACACCAGCGTTATCGCGCCAGCAATCATCAAAGATCGAGTTTTCATCGCAACCTCTCTTCACAACGGTGAGACCAACACCGCTTTACCTCTTATCAGTCCGCGATCACAGCAAAGAAATCCCGAAATTGCTGTGATTTCAAAAACTCGCTGACTTCCCTGAGACCTCTGCACTTTCGCCTCAGTTCACCCCCTACAAGGTCAGCCTGACACCAGGAGAAAAGCCTGACGCAAAATTGGTTGCCGCAAAAGAACTCGGACAAAACGGTTATCGACCCGCAAGATCGCCGACGTCACGCCAGAGTTATCATCCTCCACGCGACAATCGAATCGACACTTCATTTAACACGACCGCGCACGATGCTCGTAGTGACCCCATTGATGGGGCAAGTCAAACTCATCGCCCCCATGAATGGGGTCACTACGAGCGATGGTGCGCTGTCGAACGAAATGCTCAACGCGATTTCGTAGCGGACCACGATCACCGTCAGTGCGGAGGCCGCATAAGGTGCAAAGCCCAAGCGAATAATTGGCCAGCAAATGGTCGCCGTTCATTCGGGCCTGGAAACCCGAACTACGATACCGTAATCACACGTTGCTCGGCCGCTAGCGAAGCGGACGCTGCTTGGCGGTGATGATGACGTAATCGCGAACGTCACGAGCTTCGACATTCGAAAGGACGAATGGCAGGTTGTTGAGATACCACTCACCGTTTTTGGTGACGAGAAACAGCTTACCTCCGGGCTTCAGTGCTCGTGCAGCACTTTCGACGAAGATTTTGGCGATCGCCCAGTTTGAATAGTACGGGGGATTCGCCAAAACGAGGTCGAACGTTCCCGGCAGTGGAATATTCCCTTCAGCGTCTAATTGCGTGGAGATCGTCGATGTCATGTCGTCGTCAACCGCAACAACAGGTGGTTCATCACTCACTTTCGGCGGAGAACTTTTCGCCGCAGCCTTCTTTGCGAGCGATTGACTGACTTCTCCCTTCGTCGGGAAAGACACTGGCTGCGGTTTCGGTAAGCGATTGAGAACTCGCAATCCATTCAAGGCCGCACCTCGCACGGTGCATTGCAAGGCTCGTGGATTCGAGTCAACGGCATGCACATGCACTCGCGGAGCTCGCAGCGCGAGCGCGATGCCGACTGTCCCGGCGCCGCAACCGATGTCGAGAATACGCATCCCCCCGCGCACAACTTTTGTCGGCTCCATCGTCGCTTCGAGCAACGCGCGCGATCCAACGTCGAGTTCGCGGTGGCTGAAGACGCTGGGGCGACTGATCGCTTTGACGATGTGCTCGCCGTCACGGAATGCGAACTCAGCGGTGAAATCGCGAACCCGCTTGATCACCTCGGTTTTCGTAGCCGTGTAAATCAACCCGTGTGTGTGCGGGCGGGTCACCACTTTGTCGAACAACAACTCGAGTTGCTCCTTGATCCATTTGTCGCGCGGGTTGTTCGTGCTGACAAACATCTTTCCGCCGAGCTTCAGTCGCTCATATCCCTGCTGCATGAGTTCGCGAGTCAGCTCCGCTTCCCCTTGCTTCAAGAACGGCAAAGCAACGGCGTCGAATTCCCCTTCCGGCAAATCAGTCTCACAAATGATCGAAAGGTTCGGACGTCCTTCGCTGACTTGTTGACGAGCTTGTTCCGCCAGAAACACATCCAAGTAGAAACAGACCACGCTCGATTCCGGCAATCGGTCGGCAATCGCAGCGGCCAGCGGCGCACGAGTGAGCGACGTGCAGAGAATATTGGCCCCTTCGATCTCGTCCACGACGCTCATCAAGACGGAGTCTTTGGATGGTTTCGGAATGCTTTGAATCGCTCTTTTGGATTCTTTGCGGCCCGGTCCTTTTTTCGGTCTTGGCTTTTGTGGCATCGTGTTGTCTTGCGGCCTCTGGGGTCATAAGTACGAAGTTCGTCAGTTTCAAAAGGGCATTTGACCGATGCCTACGAATTTCGCTAGTGACGACCGCATGTTTTGCTGATCGCTATAAAGTGGGGGCCTCATTTCGAGCGGCTGACAAAAAGGTGAGGGCCCAAAAGACGAGAATAAAAAGATGCCCGCCAGTTGATCGGAGTCTTACTAGAGGCGGTTTCAAAACTTCTTCACCAACCCGAAGCGTGAGCGAGGGCG
>CAIJTL010001527.1 GCA_903823545.1 uncultured Planctomycetaceae bacterium | reverse complement strand
GCCGCTTCACAAATTAGCCAGCCGTTTCTCCGTGTCTTCCGCGAAATCCGTGTCCCATTCTGAATCCGGTCAATGATTTTGGACACGGATTGCACTGAGGACACGGACGATGGTTGCAGCCTGCCGTCTCACGCTTAGGAGAACGGGGCGACACCGGAGAGTCATGTCATTTCGCGATGGAGCCAGGCTTTGGCAAACGCCCAAATGCGATCAGCGGATCGCGAGGAGATGTCGAGCATTTCCGCCGCTTCGGTGAGCGTTAATCCTGCGAAGTAGCGTAGCTGGACCAACTCCGCTGCCGTCCCGTCGACCTGCTTGAGTTTGTCCAAGGCCGCATCCAGGGCGAGCAAGTCTTCGCGAAGTTCCGGAGCTTCGATTTCGAGTTCCTCTTCGTCCAATTCCACTCGAACCAAGTCGCCGCCGTGCCGCAGTCGATGTTTCCGCCGAGCGTTGCCCACCAAAATTCGTCGCATGGCTTGCGCGGCGGCTCCGAAGAAGTGTCCCCGACCGTCCCAGGATTTTCCTTCTTGAGCTCCGCCGACCAGTTGCAAGTAGGCTTCGTGGACTAGAGCGGTGGCTTGGAGGGTTTGCCCCGATCGTTCGCGTGCAAGCTTTGCTGCCGCGAGCCGACGAAGCTCGTGATAGACCAACGGCAACAACTCATTGGCTGCTGACGGATCCTTTTCGACCAAGCGTTTCAGGATTTGAGTCACTTCGTTATTCATGGCGAAAACCACGATAGCTAAGGGGAGGTGATGATCCAAACTTGTGCCATCGGGGGGGCTTGATGTTAACCCTTTCGCGGAAAACGAATGCCCATTTCGTAGTTCTGCCTGCAGGCGGTGATCTGCCGATGCGACCTAAAGCCAGAGCTATGAACCAATTCTTTCCTGCGGCCCTCACGCGAAACGTCAATTTGCCGGACTTGCAAAGGATTTGGGGACCAATATACTCCCGCCTTTCCAACGCAACCGCTTGGTATGTTTCAGGAAGGTGCATCCCAAATGCAAAAATGTGACTACTGCGACCGCAAGCCAGGACGTGGCAATTCCAAGGTCGAACGAGGTAAGGCCAAGTACTTGGGGGGTAACGGTCGGAAGACGACTGGTATCACCAAACGATACTTTTTCATGAACCTGCAACCGGTTCACGTCGAAAAGCCGGAAGGCGGAGCCGCAAAGGCCATCGCTTGCACCAAGTGCATCCGCAGCGGCAAAGTGGTCAAGTCGGTAAAACGCAAGCCGTTCACACTTGCTTAAGCTGGCTGGTCCAATTGAGTGACTTTTGAAAATTTGAAAACCCGGTTCCCATTTCGGAACCGGGTTTTTGCATTCTGAGAGGACTCGCGTCATGGCTGAGCCGTTGACTAAAGCTGACGTCACCAAGGTTGCACATCTGGCCCGATTGAAGTTGACCGACGTGGAACTGGACCTGTTCACGACGCAACTCGGACAAGTTCTGGGTTACGTTGATCTGTTGAGTGAACTCAACACGGACGACGTCCCGCCGATGGCTCACGTGGCTGATCTCGCAAACGTGTTTCGCGACGATGAACTGAAACCATCGCTGCCGCGTGCTGCGTCACTTTCGAATGCTCCGAAGACAG
>CAIJTL010001526.1 GCA_903823545.1 uncultured Planctomycetaceae bacterium | reverse complement strand
TATCGCGATTACGTCATCCGCGCGTTCAACGAGGACAAGCCGTATGACGAATTCGTCTTTGAACAACTCGCGGGAGACACTGTCGGTGTTGACGAAGCGACAGGGTTCCTCGTTGGCGGGCCATGGGATCAAGTCAAAAGCCCAGACCTCGGACTGACATTGCAACAACGAGCCGATGAACTGCACGACATGGTCAGCACCACCGGCAGCGTGTTCCTCGGACTGACGGTCGGGTGTGCTCGGTGCCACAACCACAAGTTTGATCCGATCTCGCAACTCGATTACTACGGCATGAAAGCCTGCTTCGCGGGAGTTCAGCATGGCGAGCGAGCGTTGCGACCAGCGAACTCAAGCGGTGACCGGCCAGGGAAACCTGACCCACAAACATTGCGGTCAAGCATCGCGGCCATTGACGCGGAGATAGAAAAGCTCGACCCGCAGGCGAAACGGAACGGGGTCGTGTTTATCGAACAATTTGCACCGACGAAGGCGAAGTTCGTGCGGATGACCATCTTCGCGACGAACGCTTCGGAGCCGTGCATCGACGAACTGGAAGTCTTCACGACTGGAGCGAAGCCGGAAAACGTGGCACTCGCATCGCGAGGCACGAAGACCAAGGCGTCAGGCAGCCTGATGGGATTCGCGATTCACAAATTGGAGCACATCAACGACGGTCGCTACGGCAACAGCTTCAGTTGGATTTCCAATGAACCAGGCCGCGGCTGGGTAGAACTAGAACTTCCGCAAGAGTCCGAAATTGATCGCATCGTTTGGAGCCGTGATCGCGAACCGGCTCAATTCAAAGATCGCACGGCGAAGGAGTACGTCATTGAGGTCTCTACGGATCGTGCAAAGTGGCACACTGTCGCGGGCTCACCGGATCGAGTGCCGCCAAGCCCATCCATCACATTGACTCCTGAAGCGAAAGCTCGCGTTGCTCAATTGACCGCCGAACGAGCGACACTTCAGAAAACTGTGGCCGAATTGTCCGCATTGCCAATGACGTACTCCGGTCGGCTTGTTCCTCCAGAAGAGACTTTTCGGTTGCATCGCGGCGACCCGATGCAGAAACGCGAAGCGGTCGCTCCAGCCAGCCTCGCATCGTTCGGCTCAACATGGCGACTCGATTTCAATGCCGCCGAACAACAGCGCCGCGTGCAACTCGCGAAGTGGATCACCGACCCTAAAAATCCGCTGACGACTCGAGTGATGGTCAACCGTTTGTGGCATTACCACTTTGGCACCGGCATCGTGGACACGCCCAGCGACTTCGGTCTCAACGGCGGCAAGCCGACGCACCAAGAATTGCTCGACTGGCTGGCGGCTGAGCTTTCGGATTTCAAATCTGAAAGCGGAGAATTCAAATCGCCCGTGGCTTCGCTCAAGCGGTTGCACCGATTGTTCGTCACTTCAGCGACGTATCGGCAATCCAGTTCTCCTCGCGATGATGGACTGGCCGTTGATGCGGGTTCGCGATTGTTGTGGCGGTTTCCTCCACGCAGACTCGAAGCGGAAGTTCTCCGCGATGCGATCCTGGCAACCAGCGGGCAGCTTGATCGACGTAGCGGTGGAACCAGCTTCGATCTATTTGAACCGAACTCAAACTACGTCCGCGTGTTTAACTCGAAGCAAGAGTTCGTTGCCGCGACCGATTTTCGGCGCATGGTTTACGCTCACAAACATCGGATGCAGCTCGACGACACGTTCGGTGCGTTCGACTGCCCTGATGCGGGACAAGTCGCGCCAAAACGGAACTCGTCAAACACGCCGCTGCAAGCACTCAACCTGCTCAACGGTCGCTTCATCTTGCAGCAATCAATGCTGTTCGCGGAACGAGTTCGTCGCGACGCGGGCAACGATGTAACGGCTCAAGCAACGTTCGCTTTTCAAGCGACGTTCGGACGCGCACCGACTGCCGACGAACGATTGGGCACCGAAGAGTTCATTCGCCAACATGGCCTAGAGGCACTCTGCCGCGCGTTGTTCAATGCCAACGAATTCTTGTTTGTGTTTTGATGGAAGGTGCCACATGTCTGATTCCGTTCCAAATTTTCCCGCACACGCGGCTCCCGTGCCCTCACCTCTTTTGCCATATCCGGACGAAAGCGGGCTGTGGGATGCAATCTGGACGAAGCCGGAGATCGATGCCTGCGCTTGGGTTGCGCCGGGAGCGATCGTAATCGGACGTGTGCGATTGAAGGCTCGAAGTTCGATCTGGTACGGCTGCGTGTTACGTGGCGACGGCGACTTCATCGAAGTGGGCGAAGAAACGAACGTGCAAGACGGCTCGATCTTGCACGTCGATCATGGCTTTCCCTGTGTGTTGGGCAATCGAGTCACACTCGGTCATCGCGCATTGGTCCATGCGTCGGTGGTCGGTGACGGAGCGATGATCGCCATTGGTGCGACCGTGCTCAGTCGCTGCGTGATCGGGGAACAAGCCCTGATCGCTGCCGGAGCCGTCGTGCTCGAAGGAACGCAAGTTCCGCCGCGAACCCTGTGGGCCGGATGTCCGGCGAAGCAAATCAAAGAACTCAATGAAGGACAGCTCGCGAGGATGGCTCACGCCTGGAAGCATTACGTCAACAACGGCCAACTGTCGCTCGCGAAATTCGGACGAAAACACATCGACGAAATGTTGGCTTGATCGGCTGAAATCGGCCAGTCCCCAAGATCAATCCTTCTACGTTCCCAAACTGGCAGAGATGCTACTACAATCCCGCCCCTTCCGCAGGCTGCGTTTCAGCGAGGCTGAGCGGGACTCACCATCCAAACTGACTTCGATTGCCCAGGAGCTATCGACCAACATGCCAACTCCTCGAATGATCCTGTTGTTTTGCCTGATTGCTGCTGCCGCGATGAGCCGGTTGCTCCCTCACCCAGAAAATATGACACCGATCACCGCAATGGCACTCTTTGCCGCGGCCTATTTGCCCTCACGACGCCTGAGTCTCGGATTACCGTTGGCGGCCATGTTCGTCGGTGACGTCATTCTTTATGCAACCAGAGACGCCGCCTACCAGAGCGTGATGATCCCAATGACCGCTTGCGTTTATCTAGCATTCGCTGTCATCGGCTTGTTGGGACGATGGCTACAAACGACTAAGTCACCTGCTCGCGTTGTTGGTATGGCCACACTCGGCTCGGTCCTGTTCTTCCTGTTGACCAATTTCGGTGTCTGGGCCGTGTTTACGGAGTCCTATCCACGCACCCTGAGCGGCTTAGTGGATTGCTACATCCTTGGCCTGCCATTCTTCCGAAACGCGTTGTTGGGCGACTTGGGCTATACCGCGATTCTCTTCGGTGGATTCGCTTTGCTTGAACGAACCGTCCCGCAAATGCGGACCGCCAACGCGTCTTAACGACCTCGCCAGACTTCACGCCGAATTGGAGCCATTTCGCGTCGCGGGCGAAGTGGCTGACCTATTTCTCGCTAACAACGCGACGACCGCGTGACGCTCGGTAGCCGAACTCGATCGCAAACCAGTTGGCATATCGCTCGCGATCCAGCGTGCGTGTGTTGCGATGATCGAGGATATGGCCGATTTCGTGGATCAGGACGTTGTTGAGATAAAAGTCCTTCAACGTCTCCAATGTCCAACTCAATGTCCACTCGCCCCCCGCTTCTGACCAGCGGCCACCGTACATGCGAGCTTCGATTTGCTGCTGTGGAGTTGGCGGGCGGGTGTAAGTTTCGACCAGCGATTCCTCGATCGGGTAAAGATAGACCGAGTTCCCCCATTGCATTCCATAGCAGGGAAACAATTGGCGTTTGCGAGTCATGCGACTGAATTGAACGACCTCAATTTTCTCGACAACCCCCTTCGGGAGCAGCGACATTCGCTCGCGCACTTCGACCGCAGTCACCGGGTGTATAAACCCTGGACCGGGTGGCTGAATCAGATAACGAGTCTCGCCACAGTCCTGCGGTTCGTGCCAAAGTTCTTGAGCAAAGAATGCAGGTTGATTCCCGGACCCGCCGATACCTCGCTGACGATGAGCCGTCACGGGACGACTCCCCGCCTGACGGCGACCGGAGCGCAGCCCCGGAACCGTTTGGCGGGGCACGTTGCGATTTGAGGAAATTGTCCGTCCAGATTTCATGGCGAACCCTTCGCGATTGAGCGATGGGGAATGCTGGGGGCGGGAATTTCTTGCGGGGAGCAAGCACGGCGAGCATCCTGCGGTACGTTCGAGGCCCCGCCAACTGTACAGATTAAGAGACGGCTGGGCCGGGACTTGCAGCGAATCGCACGAACCAGGAATTTCGGCTGGTCGGAATATCGAGCCCGCCTCTCGAAAGTGAACCTCGCAACTTGCACGCTGGCTATCAGGTTGCGCCGCGTCAAAGGCCGTCCACAGATTCCGGGCGAGAATGTCAGGCTGTTCCGCCGTGTTCAGTGCTTTGTGCCCCTGGCGAGGGAAGAGCCTGACGATTGTGCCGATTAGGTGGGATAAGACCGCCGCCTAAGACCATCGACTACTTCGGCTTCGTGACCCCGGCGGTCTTGTAGGGGGTGTTCGGCTTCGGAATGCAGTAGAGATCCGACTTCGGATCCATCGAAGCAAACTCAATCGAAGAGATCCGGAGGCCACCTTCGCCAAGGAGATCATGTTCGCCAACAGATGGCTTCGGTGAAGGACGATCGCACCAGTTGTTCGCAGCCGGTTTTTCTTGGCTTAGGAGAGCCTCGAACGCTTTGGGATCATAGTTTTTCTGAATCAGTAACTCAGCGCCCTTAACTCCAGCAAAGAGACTGTTGCGCCAAGAAAGATTCCCTGAACCGCCAGCGGGCATCTCTGCGAAAAGGATTGCTGAGCCGCCAAGGTTTGCAAAGCTGCAATGATCGATCGACAAATTCTTGATCGAAACTCCTGCGGCGAAACTGACACCGCTCATTTGGCTTGCCTGCACGCCAGAAATCACACAGTTTCGCATCAACAAAGTCTCAGCCGGCCCCTCAACAAACAGAGCGGCAACAACCGAACCGATAAAGCGACAGCGTTGCAAAGACACATTTTGAGTCGCATCCCCTTTTGCGACATGTATGCCTACGGCGGTCGGTGACGAATTCTGAAACGTGACCCCGTCCAGAATGATCGCATCGGCTCCTTCACCACCTTTTGCACCGGTAAGCACGATTCCTGACTTGCCGACACCAGAGATGATCGTCTGCTTAATCTGACAGCGAGTGACATTACCGGAGATAGCTACCGCAGTGTCTTTCGGCGGAAAGCCAGAAAGGTCGATTGAAAGGTTCTCGATCGTGACGTTGCTGAGATTCTTGATGCTAATCACAGGATCGTTGCTCGACGGAATCAACTTCACTCGGTTGCTGTTTGCGGACTTCAGGTGCAATTCGCCGGGAAAGGACTCATCAAGAAGTAAGGACTCTTCAAACGGTTGGCCCGGCGTCACGTTGATGATGAACCGAAGTGGCTTTCCACCGGCTTTGGTTTCGTGCTCAGCTCGACTGTCCAAAATGGACTGAATGGCTCGACCGATATTCGAGAACTCATTCCCTTGTCCGACCTGTAACTCAACCTCGAAGGCATCCGACTTTTTCGCGGCTTTGCCATTCGCTTTTGCGACGCTCTGACTCTCTTTCTTAGTTCCCTTGGAGTTACCGGGCTTCCCGCGCGCAGTCATCGCCCAGATGCCGCCGACGGCAAGAAGAACGACGAGACCAACCGCTGTCGCCAGAAACTTCGGTTGTTTCCAAACGGCAGTCGATACCGGTGAGATTGGCAACTTCGATGTTTTTGAATCGAGAGAAGATGACTCAAATGAAGAACCAGATTCTTCCGGTACCACATTGGCATCCTGCACAACAGGCTCAGTTTCTGGCAGCGGCAGTTCAGTCGATGTTGGCTCGGCGCCCTCACTGAGAGAGGCGGTTTCCGGCTGAGCATCAGACACCTCGGAACCATCGACGTCACTGTTACCGCCAAAGAGCGAAAACAGATCACCGTCCCCTTCCCCTTCAGCGGGAGCCGTTGGTTCGGTGTCAGTTGCCACGTTGGCGTCTTCGCCAAAATGAAAGGTTTGAGTTTCCGCATCAGCAGATACTTGATTGGCTTCAAAAAATGGCGGGGCAGCCGATGATTCAGCAGTCACCGCAATTGGCTGTGCGATCGGAGAAATTGGAGCGGCAACTGGTAGGCTCGGAGCAACGGGTTGTGCGACCGGAACAACGGGCATCGCAACAGGAATGACTGGTTTGGCAACCGGTAGTGCAATAACTGGCGCAGCAACTGGAGGTGCGGTCGGGACCACTGTCGCAAGGATCGGCGTGACCGGCTGAGACGCACTTGGAAACTCTGGTTGAACGAGCATGGAAATCTTGGTCGCAGATCCGCTGACAAGATCTCCAGAAATGATTGATGACCCACGTCCCCCTTGCGGATAAGGACCGCTGCCAGGCATCGTTTGCGAGTCGCTCAACAAGTCCCTGGTCGACGAACCTTGTTTCGTTTTTGACGGGACACTCCGCGTGGCGGGGATGTGCTTGAGTCGCCAATCGGGGCTCGCATTTGCGGCCAACCATTGAGCGCACGCTTCTGCGGTTTCGCCAGCAGTCTGAAAACGATCTTCAGGTTTTTTCGCAACCATCCGGTTGAGTAAGGTCATCAGCGAGGCCGGACAGTCCAGTCGCGAATCGGTGAGCGGAGGAAACTCTTTGACTTGGTGCCACATCAGCCGCTGAGCCAGTGTCCCGTCCGTAAACGGCGGGTGCCCAGTCAACATGAAATACAATGAACATCCCAAGCTATAGATGTCCGCTCGCTGATCGACGGTGTGACTGTCGAGAGCTTGCTCCGGTGCCAGATAGTCCGCCGTGCCGAGCACCTTTTCGTCGTGAGCAACCGTCAGTGGATTTTCATCACGGTCATCGAAGAAGCGGGCCAACCCCATATCGAGAATTTTGAGAGTCCCCGATGTATCAACCAGTAGGTTACCGGGCTTGATATCGCGATGGACCAATCCCGCTCGATGCGCGTGTTCGAGGCCATCAGCCGCTTGCCGCATGTATTCCACTGCGTCTGCAAATTCCGCAGGGCCATCTTGCATGACCATTTCTTGCAGGCTGCGTCCGGTGACGTACTCCATCACTAAAAAGTGAATCTGCGAATCACGGTCTTGAGCATGATCAACGTCGTAGGCACGAACGATATTGGGGTGATCAACTGACGCAACAGCTTGAGCCTCACGATGAAATCGAGCCAAGTAAGAAGTGTCATTCACTCGCTTTGACGGCAACACTTTGATCGCACATCGCCGCCGCATTAGCACATGCTCAGCAAGATAAACCGAACTCATCCCCCCCTTACCCAGAAGGTCGAGCAGCTTGTACTTACCGAGGAAGAAACCTTTGTGTTTGCCCGCGAGCAGTTTGTCGACTTGCCATTGAGTGACGATGTCATCCCCGACGAGGGCGTCGGCAATGGCTTGCGATTTCGAGATGTCTACACCGCGCTGGCTGAACACCTTCAGCAACTTTTGAAGCTGTTCTTTGTCGATCAGGCCGCTTTGCCGGACGACCTGCAAAAATGATTCGACAGTCAGCTTGAGCGCCATTGCGAAACCAACCTCATCGAAAGTATGGATCGTTCTCGACCGAATCCGAGAACACAAATTGCGGCAAAAGTTTCAGACAGCAGAAAACCCAGAAGAAATGGTCGTAACGATCATGACGATGATTCAACCAATCACGGAATTGGTCCGGTATTAGATCAGTCGCTACAAGCCCTTTCCAGCGAGTCACTTTCCAACACACGTTGCCGTCGCAAACACCCAAAAAATTGGGACAGTCCCACGACCACAACGATTCCTAACACGGTGCGATCCGATGAGCGCGTTTGAACTATAGTGCCAATCTTGGCAATAGACGGCGACTCCGCTTCACTTCTGTGACCATCAGTAGCCCACAAACGCATTTTTGCAGAGAATCACTACAATCCGACAACCTACTGGAGCCACACCTTGACCGCAGCTTGCAACGAAACCTTGTCTTCGAGCCTTCATAACAGCCGCTTTCTCAAAGCCGTTCGCCGCGAGCCGACAGACGCCACCCCAGTTTGGATCATGCGACAGGCCGGTCGCTTCATGCCCGAATATATGGCGGTCCGCAGCAAAGTAACCTTTATGGAACTTTGCAAAACCCCCGCATTGGCCGCTGAAGTGACTTTGATTGCTCAGCGCGTCTTGGGCGTCGACGCCGCAATCCTGTTTGCCGATTTGTTACCGATCCTCGAACCGATGGGAATGCAGCTCGAATACCTGCAAGGCGAAGGCCCGGTCATTCACAACCCGCTCATGAACGCGGCGGACGTCAATCGCTTTCATCGTGTTGAAGATATTTCGTGTCTGAATTACGTCTTTGATGCCGTGCGACTGATTCGACGTGATTTGCCTGCGAATATCCCACTGTTAGGCTTCGCGGGAGCTCCGTTCACACTCGCGTCATACGCCGTCGAAGGAGGCGGCTCGAAGAATTACGCCCGCGTGAAAAAGCTGATGTACTCCGACGCCGGAGCTTGGACCGCACTGATGAATTGTCTGACCGACAGCCTCATCAAGTATCTTTTGGCTCAGATTGAGGCGGGATGCCAAGCAGTGCAGCTCTTTGATAGTTGGGCCGGCTGTCTTTCTACGAGTGACTATCGCGAATACGTCTTGCCTCACACAAAGGCTGTCATCGACGGCGTTAAACACGCCGCGCCGGTCATCAATTTTGCGACCGGCAACCCAGCGTTGCTCCCTTTGCTCCGTGAAGCGGGAGGCAATGTCATCGGCATCGACTGGCGGATTGACTTGCGTGACGCCTGGCAGGCGGTCGGCCATGACGTCGCCGTTCAAGGGAATCTTGACCCCATCGTGCTGTTGTCCGACCTCGATACGATACGTCGCAAAGCGAAACACGTTCTACAAGCGACAGATGGACGACCGGGCCACATCTTTAATCTGGGACATGGCGTGCTTCCGGAAACACCAGCGGCTCACGTGAAATCGTTGGTTGAAATGGTCCACGAAATGAGCCAGCAACCGTAAATGAATCGCATCAGCAGAAAGCAGTGCATCCTTTTGGCATGCGGCAACAAAACGTTAACCCGCCGACAACTGTGCTGCCGTAAGCGTGTTGCGTAACAACGTCGCGATCGTCATTGGACCAACTCCACCGGGAACCGGGGTAATCGCGCTGGCGACTTGCGAAACAGCATCGAAATCAACATCGCCGACAAGCTTGTCGCCATCGCGATTGATCCCGACATCAATGACGACCGCTCCCGGCTTGATCATGTCGGCTGTCACGAAACGAGCTTTACCGATCGCGGCGATGACGATGTCCGCCTGCCGCACAATCGCCGCGAGGTCTTTCGTGCGACTATGGCAAATCGTCACTGTCGCATCGGCTACGGCTCCACGTTGAACCAACAACATTGCCATCGGTTTGCCGACGATTTCACTCCGACCGATCACAACAGCGTGAGCACCTGCAGTCGAGATGTTGTACTCGGCCAACAATCGCTGACATCCGGCTGGAGTACACGGCAAGAACCTGGGGCGACCTTGCACCAGAAGTCCAACATTGTGGGGATGAAAACAGTCAACGTCCTTGTTGGCGATCACGGCATCGAGAATCACTTGTTCGCGAATGTGCTTCGGCAGCGGCAATTGCACGAGGATTCCATGCACCGTCGAATCAGCGTTCAAATCTTCGACGAGATCAAGCAATTGAGCCTCCGTCGTGTCGATTGGCAGTCGATGCAATGAGCTCTTCAGCCCCGCCTTTTCACACGCTCGCTGCTTGTTTCGGACGTAAACCGCACTGGCCGGATCATCGCCAACAAGCACCGCTGCGAGGTGCGGAACGATTCCCGTTGAATGCTGAAACGCAGCGGCATTCGTTGCGACCTCTGCCGTCATACGCGCAGCGACTGCTTTACCATCAATGATTTGTGCAGGCATATTTATTTCCAAATCTCAAATTCCAAATCTCAAACACCAAACAACCACAATGTCCCTCGCAAGGCCACTGAGGCAAAGGCACCAGCCAATAAATCGTCGGCCATGATCCCCCAGCCTCCGGGCAAGCGTTCGAGCCGACTGATCGGCCACGGCTTAGTGATGTCAAACACTCGAAACCAAATAAAGCCGATCAAGGCTGTTTGCCAAGTCACTGTGATTCCGGCAAAGACCACGGCAAACGCAATGATCTCATCGCAAACAACGAACCCAGGATCTTCACATCGTTGTCTCGATGCAACTCGACCAGCCGCAACTACTCCCACCGCGATAAACACCAACGACACGACGATGCTTTCGGAAAGCGGTCGCTCAAGCAACTGCCAAGCGGCAACCAGCAGCGGGCCAAGAACGCTCCCCGCCGTTCCCGGAGCCTTTGGGAATAGGCCAATCCCAGCACCTGTGGCGAAAAACCAAGCGGCTGAATCGAGCCATTTCGGCCAAACGGCGATCTCCGGTTCGGCGTTTGTTCGCACATCCAACTGCTCGACGGTTCTGACCGACGATGGCTCGCTCAAAGGCTCTCTACTCATGACAAAACACCGCCACTACACTCCGACGCAAACCAATCAATCGGGAGCGATTGCCACGCGGCAATCCACTGAAACTGAACCATAAAAATTGCGTTTGAATGAGCTTCAAGGGAGTGTTTTGATGTCCGACGAACCGCAGCTTAGCAAGATCGAATTCCTCAAGGCAGGCAGCCGTCAACTTCGTGGAACCATTGCCGAAGAGTTGCTCCAGAACGACAAGTTTAGTGACGACTCGGAACACCTCCTTAAAAACCACGGAACGTATCAGCAAGAAAATCGCGACGGTCGCGGCACCGGCG
>CAIJTL010001525.1 GCA_903823545.1 uncultured Planctomycetaceae bacterium | reverse complement strand
TCCTTCCTTGGAGCTGGTTGAGTATCCCAGATACGTCGATCATTTTGATACCGGCTAGCGAGCGTAATTGCCCATTGCGCGCAACCGTTGGAGCAGGCGAGCACACCCTTTGAACCCACGAATTCCATCTTAAGATCGCATGGAAGAACGCTTACTTCGTACCTGTCAGCAATCTCTGGCGTGAGCGGTCGCGGGTGACTTGCTGCCCAATCGGCTGCGGCACAATGTTCGCACGAATCATGCCTTATTCCGCCCTTTTCGGATGTGACGGCACAACCCGATCATATCTCCCGCCTCGTGAGAGCTTGCCATGATGACGCTCACCAACGATGAACGATTTCAATTCTGTGACCAATTGACTCGTCGCAACGTGCTGAAGATCGGCGCGTTGGGATTCGGCTTTGGAACGCTCGGCCTGCCTGACTTGTTGCGAGCCGAAGCTCCTGCAAACAAGAAGTCACCGCATAAAGCTCTGATCAACATTTTCTTGGGTGGCGGACCGCCTCATCAGGATATGTGGGATTTGAAAATGAACGCTCCGGTTGAAATCCGAGGCGAGTTTTCACCCATCTCAACGAAGATTCCTGGAATTCAGATCGGCGAAGTCTTTCCTCGCATTGCCAGGGTGATGGAGAAATGTGTTGTCATTCGATCGGTCGTCGGTTCGGTCGGCGCACACGACGCTTATCAGTGCATGACCGGCTGGTCGGCTCGCGATCTGGCTTTCATTGGTGGTCGTCCAAGTCTTGGTGCAGTGACTGCAAAAGTTTTGGGGCCAGTCGATCGCGCGGTGCCGCCGTTCGTTGGTCTGACCGAGACGACTCGGCATGTTCCTTGGTCAGATGCTGGTGCTCCTGGATTTCTCGGCGCGTCGCAGTCGGCATTCAAGCCGGAGGGACCAGGCATGGCCGACATGATTCCGAGTGCCAACATCGCTGGCGGTCGGCTCACGAATCGGAAGGAACTGCTTGCCAGCCTCGATGGACTGAAGCGAGAAGCAGACCACACCGGCAAGATGGTGGCGATGGATGCCTTCACGTCGTCGGCGTTCAACGTGTTAACGTCGAGCAAGCTGGTCGATGCTCTCGATCTTTCCAAAGAATCGCCGGAAGTTCGAGCACGTTACGGCACCGGACAACCCTACAACTATCAGTATGACGGTGCACCGACAGCGAACGAGCAATTGCTGCTCGCTCGCCGACTGGTCGAGGCGGGAGTCCGTTGCGTCTCCTTGACCTTCGGTCGTTGGGATAGCCACGGCCAGAATTTCAACTTGGTCCGCGATCACGGCACGAAGCTCGATCAGTGCTTGAGCGCGCTGATTGAAGATCTCGAACATCGCGGCATGCTCGACGACGTGACGGTCATCGCGTGGGGCGAATTCGGACGCACTCCGCGAATCAATAAAGATGCCGGGCGAGATCATTGGCCGCAGGTGAGTTGCGCATTGATGGCTGGTGGCGGCATGAAGGGTGGGCAAGTCATCGGAAGCACAAATCGTCTTGGCGAGAATGCCGAAACGCGACCGGTCCACTTTCAAGAAATTGTCGCAACGCTGTATCGTAACCTCGGAATCAATCCGCTCTCGAAGCCGATCATCGATCCAGCGGGACGACCACAACCGCTCGTTGAGAATTATTTGCCGCTCCCTGAAGTCGTGTGATCGTTTAGAACGTTCGAGACCAAAACTCGAACGACGCACAACGCAATGAGTTTACGAACTCAAAACCCAAATGGGGTCATCATGAAGTTGCGACTTTCCGCTCAATTGTCTGCACTGGCTGCAATCGCTGGAACGCTCTGCGTCACGCTCGCCATCAGTCAGGAACCAGCAAGCGAATCTCCTCGACCTGCTGCGGACAGCAAGCCTGCACCTGCTGGAACTAAAGCCAAACCGACGAAGCCATCGTTTGAGGAGCAACCACGCGTTTCCGTTGCCGCCGCACGTGAGCAGGCGAAGTTGATGCACAACATCTACGAGACGACGTTGGAGGTGATGCATAAGCACTTTTTCCGCAGCGATCGCTCGGTCTTGCCGGCTCGTGCGATGGAGGATGTGTTTTCGGAGATGTCGCGACAATCCACCGCTCAGACCCGTTGGATTTCGGTCAACACGAAAGCCATGAGTATTCATCATGAACCAGAAAGCGATTTCGAGAAGCAAGCTGCCAAGGCGATTACCGCTGGCAAAGAAGACTTTGAGCTTGTTGAAAAAGGGTACTATCAACGGGCAGGCCGAATCGCATTAGGAGCTGGTTGCGTCGGATGTCACTCGCAGCAGTTTTCTGCACCCTCACCGACATCAACAGCCAAGTTCGCAGGGCTGGTGATTCGGATTCCAGTGAAAGACGAGTAACTTCGTGTCGTGCGTATCTCTTTTGAATGACAACAACAATTCCCGTTCTACGAGGAAACGACGCATGCCCCGATACTCGAGAACGCTATGGGGCATGACGTTGGCTTCATCGGGATTCGCCTTGATGCTCATCGGATTGGGAACAATCTCGTCGGGCGGTTCCAAGGAGAGCGTTGGTGAAAAACCGAAGACGTCGCTTGCCGCCGCTCCGATTCCATCTGTGAATGAGGCTCGAGGTCGTGCGCGGCTGCTTCATGAAACCGTCCATGCGATGCTGCAAGTCGTTCATCATGAGTACTACCGCGAGGATGAAAAACTTCCGATTCCTGCTCGCACTTTCAAAAAGGCTTTTCGCGATGTGAGTGAGCGACAGAAAGTCGAAGTTCGATGGTTGGCTGTGACGGGTCAGGCCATGAATCAAGACCATATCGCACAGAACGACTTCGAGAAGAATGCAGTCAGTGCCATAGCATCTGGGGCGGACGAGTGGGAACTCGCGGAAGGTGGCGTCTATCGACATGCGGGCGCGATTACGCTCACTTCGGAATGCCTCAAGTGCCACGTTCCGAATCGGACCAATACTCAAAACCGAGCCGCAGCACTCGTCATTTCCATGCCGATTGAGAAGCCGTGAATCGCCTCAGCCAATTGAGGCCAGACATAACAACAATCAATTTCGGGGCACTCAACTCTCCGATATTCTCCAGCACTGAAAGATCGACCTCATGCCACGCACGATTCGATTCATGTCAAAAGCGAAACTCTTTGGACTACCACTTCTGGCGATTTCCCAAGGGCCAGAACTTTCTCAGAACGAGAAACGCGGTCACGCTCGTGGCATCATTGCCATTGGAGATGTTGCGACTGGGGTCATCGCAATTGGCGGAATCGCTCGCGGATTAATCGCAGTTGGCGGTGTCGGCTTTGGGCTGTTTACCGTGGCTGGAGTCGGTGTTGGGGCGTTAGTGATTGCCGGTGTTGCGGTCGCCCAAACAGCCTTCGGTGGAGTGGCCGTTGGACAATACGCGAAAGGAGGCGTCGCTGTCGGCGTTCGTGTGATTAGCTCAAAGCGGGTTGATCCAGAGGCCGTCGAATGGTTCAGTCGCCTGAAACTTCACAGTCACGAAGCCGCATCATCGTCACC
>CAIJTL010001524.1 GCA_903823545.1 uncultured Planctomycetaceae bacterium | reverse complement strand
TCAGCCAGAACGCCGACCTGTCGAACAAAAGCGAGTCGAGCAACCTCGTGTTGAGCAAAAACGCGTTGAGCAACCACGCCCAGCTCCGACTCCCAAGCCCGCTACCACTCCACGACAGGAGCGACCTGACCGACAAGAACGGCACGAGCGTCCGCAATTCGCCGCTCCGCCGACCTCAAAGCCTGCTGTGAAACCACAAGATCAGCCACAGATTCGGTCGGCAACACCTCCCGCAATGTCGAACGATTCGCAACGACGAACGGAGCAATCCAATCGCAATGAGCAACCATCTCGCAACGAACAACCAAGTCGCCAGCTTCCGGCACCTCGGACCACCTTGAAACCCAATGAAGATGGAACCAAACAGGTTCAACCCAACAGCAGCATTTCGGGATTCTCTGCCGGTGCCGGTGGTGCCAATAGTCGCCGCGAACGGGATCGAGATCACGATCGAGACAACGGCAAGAAGGACAACGATGCCAAACGGGATATTCCGAAACCCGGCTCAGCGATCGTGAATGGCCTGTCTGCCGGGCCGCAACCAGCGATCTCCGGCAATCAGTCAACGATCGCCTTAAAGCCGAAAGCGGAACCACCGAAGCATCACCCCAAGCCACGTCCGATCGTGAAGCCCGATCGAGATCATGATCACGAACATGGTAAACCAGTCGTCTCGACAGGAGTCGTCGCCGGACTCGCCGCTGGAGTTGCATCAGGAGCAGGCCGACCAAGCGGAAGTCCGGACACGAATGACCGTCGTCCAGGAGACAAAGACAACGACCGTCGCCCGAGTGATAGAGACAACGACCGTCGTCCAGGGGATAGAGACAACGATCGGGGCAAGCCCGATTATGCAGCGACTCCCGGACATCAAGGACATGCCGTCGCCTCGATTGCACGACCCTATCGCAGCAAACCAGTCCCCGTACATCACGACCATCATGACGATCATCACCATCGCGACCGAGTCGTTTACGTGGATCGACATCATCACCACTATCGTGGCTCGCGTTGGGTTTTCTTTGGCTCAAGTGGCTACTGCCGACCCAATTACTACGGAGCCCCATATGGTGCCGGATTCAATGATTCGTACTCTGTGACGGTGATCAATCCGCAGCCAGTGACGGTTTACTCTCCGGCCTATGTTGCTGAGCAAGAGCCGGTGTCAGTTTCGACTCCGACTCCACGGCCACCTCAGCGAGCAGTTCCGTCAGCGGACGAGTTCAACAATATGCCTTTGATTGAACAACAAAAACTGATGCTGACTGCGATCAATGATCTCGAAGGAGACCTGACACAATCTGATACCGGCACGGAGTGGATTGATCATTTGCAGCTCGCTTCGATCAGCAAAAGTCTGACCGAACGAGACGAGCCATTGGATGACGCCGGACGACTGGAACTACAGGCAATCGCCGACATTTTTGAAGATGTCGCACAGGAGGAAGAATTCAAATCCGTCTCACAGTTATGGGGCTTCAACGTGCTCAATGTGGGGCTGCATGTAATGGCGACAGACCCGGTTGTTTGCCAACGTCATCGAGTCAGTTCCGCCGCCACCGCGCTGTCGCAGGCATTCAAAACCTGGCAGTCCTCCGACCGCTGGCAAACGTATCTCCGTCTGGAAACGCTGACCAACATGGACGACGCTCCAGAAGACCTCATCGTGCGGATTCAAGAAGTGGACGTCATCACCACGAAGTTCGACCGCATTCAAGCGGAATCGCAGTACTCAATGATCCACGAACTTCCCGCTTTCCAAGCGACTCACGCGGCGTTGCGAGCCTACTTGAACGACCTGCGGAATATCGCGGCTGAGTTGTAGCCAAAGCCGGAAATGTCATTCAGAAGTAGCTCAGTCGCGGAGCGACTGAGCTCTCCAATGCGTCAACGATCGCCGATAAACATGACGGTGGAGGTCAATTGATGTGCAGAATGCGAGTCGCGGAGCGACTCGCTTACGAACCAATTACGGTAAACCTTCCATCCGCTTCAGCGCGTCTTTGTATTCGTAGTCGATCGCCAGGACTTCGCCGTAGTGCTCGGACGCTTTACTCGAGTCCTTGGCCTCTTCGCACAAGCGGCCGAGGTAGTAATGCACCTCTAAGAACGTCGCTTTGTTTTCTTGAGGGTTGAGCTTGGTCACAGCCTTCTCAAGCTGCTTGCGGGCAAGGATTCCCTTTTTCTCTTGGATGAAGCACTTTGCTAGCAGCAAGAGTGCGTCCGCTTCGATTCGAGTGTCTTGTACGGCGGCTTGAAACATCGGGATCGCTTGCGAGTACATCTTCAATTTGAAGAAACTTTGTCCGAGCGTGTACTTCACTCGCAGATCATTCGGATGCCGTTCCACACGATTTCGATACACCTCAATTTCTCGCTTGAGCAGTTCGATTGCCAGCTCTTTAGCGGTCGTTTGGGCCTCTTCGTCACCAGCCTTCTTCGCGGCGTGTTGCTTGGCGATTTCGACGTTCTTCCGCATCAGTTCGAGTTCGCAATCTTCGACCTGCTCGCGAATGTTGTGATCGCCGCCGGAAAGTTCCATCGCCTTCTGGAACATGTCGCGTGCTTCTTCGGTCTTACCATTGCGGCGATAGTAGTCCGCCATTTTGAGGAAGACGTCTTTGTTATCAGGATCTTTGCGGATCGCTCGTTGCAGATCTGCCTCTTCTGACTGACCGGGGCCATCGACAGCGGCAGCAGCCGCAGACGTTTGTTTGCCAATCGCCTTGCGGATGTCTTCGATAGAACGTTCGGTCTTTTTCCCTTGATCGTCCTCGAACTCACCATCTCGGATGACCGAACTGGCATTCAGTTGCGTAATCTTCGACCGAGCTTCCGTGTCGAGCGGATCGAGTTTGAAGACTCGCTCCCAATACTTAATGGACTCGGTGAATTCACCCTTTTGTTCGAGCAGCATTCCCAGAGAACGGAGATGGCCCTTGTTGTTGGGATCGGCTTCGACAGCCTTCGTGTAAGCGAAAACCGCGACGTCGAGGTAGCCCAAATTCGCAGTCGCTTCGCCAACATCCGCATTCAGCTCGGAATCCCATGGAGTTAGTGCGAGTCCCTCTTCAGCAGAAAGATCGAGTTGCGCCCAATTCTTAGTCATACGAGACTTCTTGATACTCGCCTTGACTCCCATCAGTCGCATCCCGGCCATCTTGGCGCCGGTCCCTTTGGGATACTTGCGTTGTTCGCAGCCGCGCAACACTTGGCGGAACAGGAGATTTCCTTGGTCGAACTTGACTGCTTGTCCAATCATTTCGATCGCGTAGTCCCAGTTCTGCTTCGCCATTGCTTCATTCCCTTTGCGGAAACAGTCGCCGGCGATTTTTTTCTTCGGATCTTCAGCCATGTCATTCGTTCTTCTGGTGTGCGGTAAAGTCTTTGTCTT